>JAUXHZ010000089.1 GCA_030621255.1 Candidatus Latescibacterota bacterium | reverse complement strand
CTATCGAAGTCCTCTCGAATGAAATTATTCTATTCGAGTGAGATTGATTAATGGTTTGTTGTGATTGTTTGAGGAGGCAGTTGGTACGGAGGGCTAGTCCTAATTGGTAAGGCAGCGGATTTGAAATCCGCCGGGCGTTAAGCCCTTGGGGGTTCGAGTCCCTCGCCCTCCGCCATAGACAGGTATAAATTGAAATTCACGGAGAGGTGGCCGAGCGGCTGAAGGCATCCGCCTGCTAAGCGGTTGTAGGGGTTATTCTCTACCGAGGGTTCGAATCCCTCCCTCTCCGCCATATAATGCGCCCATAGCTCAATTGGATAGAGCGTCTGGCTACGGACCAGGAGGTTGGGGGTTCAAATCCTCCTGGGCGTATTTGAAATTAATAGAGTGTTTCTCTTTTTTGAATTCCCCTCTATTAAAGAGGTTTCCCAAAAATGGGTTGACCATTCTTATTTGTATCGTGTATGCTGTTGCGATACTGTGAGCAGCAATTTTATTATTTTAATAACATAGTTGGGTAGTTGGGGAAAAAGAGTTAATTTAAAGCTATGCTGAAGGGAAAAGGTATGATCGAGATTAGAACCCATGGCCGTGGAGGTCAGGGATCGGTAATTGCTTCGGAGATTCTGGCCGATGCTTTTTTTCGTGAAGGTAAGTTTGTTCAGGCTTTTCCTGCTTTCGGGGTGGAAAGGCGTGGAGCCCCTGTTATGGCGTTTACAAGGATCTCAGAAAGTGAAATCAGGGAGAGATGCCAAATATATGAACCTGATCATTTGGTGGTTCTGGATGCTATACTTATTGAAACGGTAAAAATTACGGATGGTCTTAAAGAGGGGGGATGGATTGTTATTAATACAAGCGGTTCCCTTGAAAATTCGGATCTAACAAAAAGATATCAGGTAGCAACGATTGATGCCAACGCTATCGCGATTAAATACAGGCTGGGTTCAAGAGCGGCCCCGATTGTTAATACTGCTATAGTTGGGGCCTTCGCCGGAGCGACAGGGCTTGTCAGCATTGAAGCTGTTCAGGAGGCAATCGAGGAATTGGTGCCGATAAAGAAGAAGGAAAACGCTCAGGCCGCCCAGGAAGCTTATGAGAAAGTAGGAAAATAGCGGGTTGAATTATGAAAAATAAGCGTTTAACTTTGCTGTGTTCGTCAGGAAAGTAGAGGATAAATGAGTAAACAAATAAAATTTGAAAGTTACAGGGAAATGCCGATTCGGCCTATGACCTTGGACAATATGTTGTGGAACGAAACGGGATCATGGCGTAACGTTAAACCTGTTTATGACAACAAGGTGTCGCCATGCATTTTGGGATGTCCCGCCGGCGAGAACATTCAACATTATATACAGCTTGTTATTGACAAAAAATATAAGGAAGCCTGGGAAACCATTATTGAAAGCAATCCCATGCCGGCAGCTACGGGCAGGGTTTGTTCTCATCCATGCATGGGCAAGTGTACCCGGGGGGATTATGACGAAGCTGTGAATATAAACGCTATAGAGAGCGCGCTTGGGGATATGGGTCTTGATAATCCAGGCTGGATGAGAGAATCGGAAAAAGCAAAAAAGAAAAAAGTTGCTGTTATCGGGAGTGGCCCGGCTGGTCTTTCCGCTGCTTTCTATCTGGCCCGCGGGGGATATTCAGTGACTCTGTATGAATCCGAGAAGGCCCTTGGGGGTGTGCTTCGATGGGGAATACCGGAATACAGGCTTCCGAACTGTGTTCTCGACAGAGTTATCGAGTCGATCCTGAATTCCGGACCGATTAGTGTTAAGGCTGAAACGGTTGTTGGAAAAGATATAAAACTCAAAGAATTAGAAGATAGTTTTGATGCCGTATTTATTGGTGTAGGGCTTATGGAGAGCAGAAAACTCGGGATTCCGAACGAAGATTGTGAAGGTGTTGAATCGGGGCTTGAGTATCTCAAAAGAGTTAATAGTGGCGATAATCTTGACTCCTCCAAAAAAACCGTCGTTATCGGAGGCGGGAATACGGCAATGGATGTTGCCCGTTCCGCCTTGAGAAAAGGGAGTGATGTAACGGTCGTTTACAGAAGGACGCAGGCGGAGATGCCGGCGATAGCAAGTGAGATTGAAGAGGCCGAAAAGGAAGGCGTTAATTTCCGTTTTCTCGCTGCTCCGAAAGAAATAGTGGCCGAGGGAGGTAAGCTTTCAAAGGTGATATTTCAGGAGATGGAGTTGGGCGAACCGGATGAATCGGGAAGAAGGCGCCCGGTTCCTCTTGAGGGCAAAACCTTCACAATGGAAGTTGGAAGGCTTTTTACCGCGATAGGGGAAAAAGCTGATCTTGACGGTTTCGTGCCGGAAATAGATACGGAATGGGATTTGATTAAGGTCAGCGGCGAATTTGGGGAAACGAACAGCAAGAATATTTTCGCGGGTGGTGATATCGTAACGGGCGCCGCGAGCGTTGTTGAAGCTGTAGCCGCGGGAAGAAAGGCGGCTGAAAAGATCATAAGGATCTTTATCGGCGAGGCGGATCCGCCGAAACAGGAAGAAACCGAGTTTGGAATAGAGAATATCAATGTTGACTATTTCACCAAATCGAATAGGACGTTAAAACCGAGAATCTCCGTTGAAGAGGCCAAGAACGGTTTCGAGGAGATTTTCAGGGGATTCGATGAACAGCTTCTTCAGAAGGAAGTGGATCGCTGTTTTTCGTGCGGGGTTTGCAATTATTGTGATAATTGCTGGGTTTATTGTCCTGACGCGGCAATTGTCCGCAAGGATGATCGATATGAGATAGATTATGATTATTGTAAGGGTTGCCTGGTATGTGTTGAAGAATGCCCGCGCAGCGCCCTTTCCATAGAGGAGGAGGGAAAATGAAAAAGGTCGTTATGGGGAACCATGCTGTGAGCTACGGCGTTCGGGCATCCGAGGTGAAGGTTATTTCCGCTTACCCGATTACTCCGCAAACTCACGTTGTGGAACTTCTTTCAGAGTTAGTCGCGAACGGGGAGATTGACGCTAAATTTATCAAGGTTGAATCTGAACACAGCGCGATGGCTGCCTGTGTGGGCGCTTCCGCGGCTGGATCGAGGGCTTTTACGGCTACTTCTTCGCAGGGGCTTTTGCTTATGACAGAGATGCTGCATTGGGCTGTCGGGGCCAGACTTCCGATTGTGCTTACGAATGTTAACAGGGCGATAGGTCCTCCCTGGAGCATATGGACAGACCAAAACGATTCGCTCTCAATGCGAGATGTGGGCTGGATTCAGATTTACTGTGAGAGCAACCAGGAAACTCAGGACGCTATTCCACAGGCATTCAAGATTGCTGAAGAAGTTAATCTTCCCGTTATGCTCGTACTGGACGCCTTTTTCCTTTCACATACCTATGAGATTGTGGATTTGCTTGAGACTGAGCAGGTCCGAGATTTCCTTCCTCCCTATAATCCTGAGATAAAACTTGATACAAACGATCCTCATTCATTCGGTAATCTTGCCAGCCCTGATTACTATATGGAGCTTCGCTATATGATAGAAGAGGCTATGAATGACGCGAGGAGTGTTATAAAGAGAGTGGGCAAGGAATTCGGCGAACATTTCGGACGGTACTACGATATGGTTGTTCCTTACCGTTGCGATGATGCCGACGTAATCCTTGTTACTTCCGGTACCGTTGCTTCTACCACCAGGGCGGTGATCGATGAGATGCGGGATGAAGGTATCAAGATAGGGGCGCTTAAGATCAGGGTATTCAGGCCGTTTCCTTTTAAAGAGGTCAGTGATATTCTTTGTTCGACGAAGAAGGTGGCTGTACTCGATCGAAATATATCGTTCGGTAACCATGGAGTATTCTACCAGGAAGTCAAAAGCGCTCTTTACGGCAAGACAGATATTCCGATCATAGGTTATGTTCTCGGACTCGGCGGGCGTGATGTAACTCCGAAAGTAATTCGTGAAATTGCCGATAAAGCAATAAAAGATAAAAATCCGGAACCTTATATTAACTGGATAGGAGTTAAAAGATGAGAGAGGCAAGAATTCCAACTGAAGAACTTATGGGATCGGGGCATCTTGCCTGTCAGGGGTGTGGTGCTACTATAGCAATGCGTTTTGCTCTGAAGGCGCTTGGCCGCGAAACGATTTTAGTTATTCCGGCCTGTTGCTGGGCTGTTATTGACGGCACATTCCCACATTCAGCTGTGGATATTCCAATATTTCACACCGCTTTTGAAACGGCTGCTGTTACCGCTTCAGGGGTTAAAGCCGGATTAGAAATGCGGGGCGATTTCGAAACTACGGTTGTAGCCTGGGCGGGTGACGGAGGTACTTTCGATATAGGTCTTCAGGCCCTTTCGGGAACCGCTGAAAGAAATGATGATATAATTTACGTTTGTTATGATAATGAAGCTTATATGAACACAGGTATCCAAAGGAGTTCTTCGACCCCTGTGGGATCCTGGACTACGACAACACCTGTGACAAATTACAAGAAGCGTCCGAAAAAGAATATGGTTGATATTATGGCAGCTCACGCGATTCCATATATAGCGACCGCTTCGGTTGCCTATCCTGAAGATTTGATCAGGAAATTCAAGAAGGCGAAGGCGATCAAGGGAACCAAGTATATTCAAGTTCTCGCCCCATGCCCTACGGGATGGAAACTTTCTCCTGAACTTTCGATTTGGGCGGCGCGTAAAGCGGTAACCTCAAAGGTTTATCCTATGCTTGAGATTACAGAGAATGGAAATAAACTGACGGTCTGGAAGGACTTTGAGCCAACTTCGTTCAAAGAGTATATCAAACCGCAGGGAAGGTTCCGTCATCTAAAGGAAAATGAAATTGAAGAAATCGCGAAAGGTGTGGAAAGCAGCTGGCAGAGGCTGCTCGCCAGAGAAAAAATGCTTGCCTCCATACCGGGCCTTGACACTTAAGCCTCTTTGTATTGAGGGATAGTTCAGTTAAATTTTGTTATCCCTCCCGGTTTATTCTCTCCGATTTGAAATTGCGATATTTATTCCCGGGAATAGTTAAAACTTCCTTATGATTTCCAGTTATTGATAATTGTCAGGTATAACTCTATTATTTTCAGCTGCATAGCCGAAGGCAGCTATTAATTTTGCAACACCTATTCGCAAATAGATATTTTTTATTATTTCCCGCGGAAAAGGCAAATTATCAACTGATTGCTATAATAGAAATTATGGAAATTTGTCTAACTGGTACATCTTTAGCAATCGATAAAAAATATAAATGGAACTGAAAGGAAAATGATGAAGAATGGAAGATCAATAGAAATATCAAAATCAAAGAGTAGAGGGTTCACACTTGTAGACATGATGATAGCTGTTTCACTTCTCGGATTGATGCTGGCTATCGGCACACCTCCGGTGATTCAATTTCTAAGGAACATTCAATCCAACGACGCGGCACAGGTAGTAGCGGGAATCTTGAGAAAAGCGCGAAGCGCCGCAATTCAGGAAAAGAATGAATATGTTGTTTTCTTTGATTTGGTAAATTCCCAGGTGAGTATTTTAGATGATGATGGGGGAGGGCAGGGAAATCCCACGAATGGCGGGTTTAATCCAGTGAATCGCGGGAATGGCCGTGTGGACGATGATGAACAGGTGATGGGCCCGTATCAACTTCCTAAAGGCCAGGTATTTGGGTTTATAGGCGGAACAGTGGGGCCTGATGGTAATTATATAACATCCCCCGTGACCTTTT
>JAUXHZ010000273.1 GCA_030621255.1 Candidatus Latescibacterota bacterium | reverse complement strand
AACCTTCCCGTTCTCTACGTTGGTGTCGGTGAAGGGATCGATGACCTGGAAGATTTTGACCACAGGCTATTTGTTTCAACTCTCTTGTCCGGTTAGCAAGTTACCGGGCATATTGATTGAGATGAAATTTCTCAAGCACAGTTCACACACCAAAGGTGTTTCTCTATTGCAGTTTTACGGATTTCTTGACTATATTTGTTTAAAGAATTATAATACAGCAAAAGGAATAGGAGTTTCTTTGTTCCTGTTTCTTGACCTTCGGGGCGGGGTGGAATTCCCTACCGGCGGTGAAAGCCCGCGAATGAGTGAAAGCTCATTGATTCGGTGAAATTCCGGAGCCGACAGTAATAGTCTGGATGGGAGAAGGTACAGGAGATGACACATGGTGTCTCCTGATTTAAAAAGTACTAAGCACTCTCTTTCCCCGGAAATGTAAATAAATTTATAGAATCAGTTCTGTTTTAACAGCAATGGAGATCTTCTTGTTGAACCCTGACGAGCTGTATATTGAAAGGGCTATTGAACTTGCTAAAAAGGGTATAGGAGAAACCTTCCCAAACCCTAATGTCGGCGCTGTTATTGTTTCAGAGGGTAAAGTTGTCGGCGAAGGATATCACAGGAGACAGGGAGAACCGCATGCTGAAGTTGAGGCAATTAATGATGCAGGCAAGAAGGCTCGCGGGGGTACTATCTATCTTAATCTTGAACCATGTTGTCACCACGGAACAACACCTCCTTGCACTGATCAAATAATCAAGGCAGGCCTCAAGCGGGTTGTTTTCAGTATATATGATCCGGACAGCAGGGTGAGGGGGAAGGGCGCCCAAATTCTAAGGGAAAACGGGATTGAAGTGAAAACCGGTGTGAAAATGAGAGAAGCCTTTGAATTGAACCTTCCGTTTATTCACAGATGCGAAGCCGGCGGAGTTTTGATTGTTCTAAAGGTAGCGCTTACTCTTGACGGCCGTATAACTCTTAATAAGGAAGATTGGTTTACGTCAAAAGAATCCAGAAAACATGTTCACTATTTGAGGGCTTTAAGCGATGCTGTTGCCGTAGGAATCGGGACGGTAAAGGCGGACAACCCCGTTCTGGACAGGCGTTTCTTCGGACGGGAACTTCCTTCACCAATAAGGGTTGTCTTTGACTCGGAGCTTGGTTTTTCCCCGGACAGCTCATGGTTTGATGATGATGAGAGGGTTATGATTTATTGCACGGAAAACGCGAAAAAACACTCGATGAACCTCCTTGAAAAAGCTGGAGCGGAAGTTATCGCTTTACCGGGAAATCATGGGGAGATAGATCTCAAACGATGGGTTGATGATATTAGCGGCAGGGGGGTTTCTTCTGTGCTTGTTGAGGGTGGAGCGCGTATAGCAACCTCTTTCTTGAAAGAAGGACTTGTTGACAGAATGGTTCTTTTTTTCGCTCCCCGTATTTCCGGAAAAAAAGGGCTTTCCTTGTTTCAGAATGATGTGGAACCGGACTGGATAAAACGCGGGGGGTTGAAACCGAGCCATGTGTCTCTGTCTGGAACTGATATTATGGCAGTTTATGATAGCTCTGTAGTTAAAGGGTATTTTGAAAGATTGGCGGAGGACTAAGTTGTTTACCGGATTGATTCAGGAAGTTGGAAGGGTCGTTTCTTTGCGCAGGCACTCGCGCGGCGCGAAACTATCCATTAAAATGAATAAAAATATTGTTGTTGGAGAAAGTATCGCGGTGAATGGGGTGTGCCAAACGGCAAGTCAGGTTGAAGAAGATCGTTTTGCATGTGATCTGTTGCCGGAAACTCTCAGGGTTACAAATCTTGGTGAACTGAAATCCGGTTCGCGAGTTAATTTGGAGCAGGCCCTTCTGCCGGGAGACGGAATCGGAGGGCACATTGTCAATGGACATGTGGATGGTGTCGGTGTTGTAAGGAAAGTATTAAAAAACCCTTATTCGCTCAGGATTGAATTGGGAAAAGATATGTTTGAATATATTGTACCCAAGGCTTCTATTGCTGTGGATGGAATCAGTTTGACCATCGGGCCAAAACCAACCGGTGGATATTTCGATCTTTTTATTATTCCGCATACATGGGAGAATACTAATCTTAAATTTATTCGCCCGGGGGATAGGGTAAATATCGAAATTGATATACTTGCAAGGTATGTAAAGAAGTTTGTTGGTAAATCTAAATAGAAAGATTGGACATAAAAAGTGGGGTGAAAGATTGTGAGTATTTTTTGTTCGGTTGAAGAAGCTATTGAAGAGATACGTGAAGGCAGAATGTTGATAGTCGTTGATGACGAAAACAGGGAAAATGAAGGCGACATAGTAATGGCGGCAGAAAAGGTCAATGCCGATGATGTGAATTTTATAGCCCATCATGCTCGCGGTCTGATTTGTGTTTCATTAATGAAGGAGCGGGCCGATGAGCTGCAGCTTGATATGATGGTTAAGGAGAATACCGCAAGGATGGGGACGCCCTTCACGGTATCGGTTGATGCGAAAGAGAATACCACTACAGGAATTTCGGCCTTTGACAGAGCGGTTACAATCAAGGTTCTTGTTGATCCGGATACAAAACCGGAGGATCT
>JAUXHZ010000009.1 GCA_030621255.1 Candidatus Latescibacterota bacterium | reverse complement strand
GATCCGTGATATGGCCGATGGAAAAGATTACAAAATTCCGTCAACCATCGATGATCCTGACACCCTTAAAGAGATAAAAGAGCATCTGAAGAGAGAGGGATATCCGGAAAAGAATTGATCTTTCCCGGATATAGATTCACGTTTCATTTTCTATCCCAGCATTTCGACAAGCTGAGAAACAGTTTTCTTAGCGTCACCGAGGAACAGTATGGCTTTATCATTCGTGTAAAGAGGGTTTTCAACGCCTGAATATCCAGGCTTCTCATTGAGATTGCATACTATAACTCTTTTTGCTTCGTGTGCCATAAGAATCGGCATTCCTGATATGGGTGTTCCCTCAACTGATATTGCTGCCGAATTAACCACATCGCATGCGCCGATTATCAGAACAAGGTCGGTATCTTTAAACTCCGGGTTTATGTCATCCATTTCATACAGTTTGTCGTATTCAATGTCAGCCTCGGCGAGCACAACATTCATGTGCCCCGGCATCCTGCCCGCCACGGGGTGGATGGCGAACTTGACATCCTTGCCCAATTCTTCGAATTTGGTTGCAAGTTCGCACACTTTAAACTGTGCATGCGCCAAAGCCATTCCATAGCCGGGTATAATGATGATTTTCTCCGCGCTATTCATGACCGGAGCCATTTCTGCTAAATCCTTCGATTTTTTGGATTCGCCTGTTGGCAACCCTGTTTCGGAGGAGCTCTTTTCAACTAGATTGGGTTGTTCAACATTCTGAGACGCACGGTCACTATATTTGGTGGAAATTTTCTGTTGAATACCGAAAAATAGTTTAAAAAAGTTACGGTTCATAGCTTTGCACATTACATGCGTGAGAATTGATCCGGACGCGGCGACAGTAGTGCCGCAGGCTATGAGAAGGCGGTTCTTGATGATCATACCGCAGAGCGCCGCAGTAAGGCCCGTCGCTGCGTTAAGGAATGATATCATCACAGGCATGTCAGCCCCGCCGATTCGCATTGAGAAAATAATACCCATCGCGACGGAGAGACTAATCAATACTAAGAGATAGCCAGCGTTAAAGAGGTTTCCAGAAGTCCAAGATAAAATAGACAATACTACTACAATGAGAAGATTCAGTCCTAGAATCCACCTGTGGGCGGGAAAAGTCGTTGGGGTTTGCCTAAGTTTGTTCGCCAACTTTCCACTTGCAACCATGCTGGCGCTGAAGGTGATGCTGCCCACTATGAGACCCAGAAGCCCCGCTACTTTACTTGTAGTTGTCAAGGATGCGCCGCCTCTTGTAAGTTCCACAAACGAAACTATAAAGGCAGCCATGCCACCTGCTCCGTTCTGAAAAGCAACCATAGACGGTAATTGATTCATATTAACCTTGATCGCAACTATCCAGCCTATAACAGTTCCGATAAAAAGGGAAATAATCACAGTTTCAGGTTCCAGAATATTGTTCCTCATCAGCATCAGTAAGAAAGCGCATAGAAGGGCAAAAGCCGCGGTTAAATTTCCCACTCTTGCACCCCGCGGGGTTCTAAAATGCCAGATTCCGATAATCAAGATAAGTATGATTAAAATATCCAAAAGAAAGTGCATCCAGTTCATAGTAATATCGCTCCAGACATGTTTGAAGTTCCGGATCCAAAAGATCCAGAAATTTCCTTAAAATTTCAGGTGCTTTTGGTTTTCTTTTTAAACATTTTCAGCATGCGCTCCGTAATTACGAAACCTCCCACCATGTTGAACGTTGCCGCTATTATCGCGATAGATCCCAGCACTTTTACGAGGAAATTTGCCTTTACAGTAAACAACAGTACTGCTCCAAGGATTACTACAGCGGAAATCGCGTTGGCCATAGACATCAACGGGGTGTGCAGTAACGGTGGTACTCTGGAAATAAGAAAATACCCTATGATGAACGACAATACGAACACAGCAAGCATTAAAACTAAATCGGTCATTCTTACACCACCTCTTTTAATCTTAAAAACATATTAGGCTTCGGACATCGCTTTTAATACGCCGGCATGAACTATTTCTCCCTTATGTGTAACGAGTGAATGCCGCACGATCTCATCGTCCATATCAAATGTCTCCAGGCCTTTTTTAAACAGGTTTTCAATATAGTAATACATATTATTTGCGTAAAGCCATGTCGAATGCACCGGCACGGAGCCGGGAATATTCTTTATGCCTGAGATGTACACCCGGTGTCGGTACTCACCATACCCCGGATTTGTAAGCTGGCAATTGCCGCCCTGGTCTATAGAAACATCGATTATCATCGAACCAGGCTTCATTTCTTTAACCATATCCTCGGTTATAAGAATCGGCGCCACTTCACTGGGCACAAGGGCGCTGAGCACAATAACATCTGATTCCTTTACCCATGGTCTCAAGGCATCCCTTTCTTTCTCAAGGATTTCTTCCGGCAGGGTCCTTGCGTAACCGCCTTCTCCAAGGCTCAGTTCCTCGGAAATTTCATAACCCGCGATTTTGGCTCCCAGGCTTGTCGCTTCTATCCTGGCGTTTTCCCTGATGTCAACTGCGTGGATGATCCCACCGAGCCTTTTCGCGGTTGCAATTGCCTGCAGTCCCACAACGCCAGCGCCAATCACTAAAAATTTTGCGGGTTTGATCATGCCGATCGAAGTGCCCATCATCGGGATAAATTTCGGCATTTGGTTTGCAGCCATTATTACGGACTTGTACCCTGTAATAGTACTCATCGAGGTTAGGGCATCCATTTTCTGCGCCCTGGAAATACGTGGAATGCCATCCATTGTGAACGATGTAACATTTTTCTCCCTGAGTTTTCTCACCATATTGTGATTGCCGGGTGCCGCAGGATGAAGAAATGTAACCAGCAGACTGTTATCTTTTATACAATCCAACTCATGTTTGCCGATGGCTTCGTTCATGGTCGGTTCTTTTACCTTTAGAATTATATCCGACTTTTCATAGAGGGTTTCAGCATCGGTGGCGATCTTAGCGCCCGCATTTCTGTATTCATCGTTTGACAGGAAAACTCCTTCGCCGGCGGAATCCTCTACCAGTACATCAAAGCCCATCTTGATATATTTCTCAACGGTTTCCGGTATCGCCGCGACCCTTTTTTCGTCTTTCATTATTTCCTTTGGAATGCCAATAAGCATCTCAGCCTCCTTGGATTATAAAATTAATCTATGAAATCGATAATTTTTGAACTAAGGATTTAGATGATTAATGTATATTACTTGATGTTAGAATATCAAGGGAAAATTTAATGTTTATTCTCAGGAGGATGCTTGTTGAAAGAGGGAAAGGAATAGTGTATAATAACTTACCATGTGACTCTGACTTGTACAGTGTCTGTATATTGACAATTGGAACCGATGAACTTGATATTTGTAACTCGAGCGGCAATATTTCAGGAAACTTTAAAGAAGATTAAAAAGAGAATAAAGGTGTAAAACGATATGAGAATGGTGTTGGGTTATAGCAATAAACAACAAATGGCATGGAAAGGGAGCGAATATTGAAGATTTCTATTTTAATATTTATTGTTTTCGGATTATTTTTGGCGGCTGGCGCCACGGGGCACACACAGGGTAGGATCGAGGCTGTAATAATAGATCATACCTGCACGGAGATTTCACAGATCCCCGCCGCCTGGGTAGATTCCGTTCAGTCGCTTTTAAAACTTCACTACGCGCACACTTCTCACGGGGGCCAGCTCTTGACCGGGCTTGTCTATATTGAAGCCGATGACTCAAAGTACAGCTTTGTTTATGAGGATAATAATCTTCCGGTAGAAGAGGGAGCGTTCTGTATATTCAACGGACAGCAGTCCGAAACCTATATTACGCCGGAACTGTATTGGGCAACTTCTGTAGGTATGGATAGAACAAGAACGGTTCTGAGCGCCAACCCGGACATCAATATTTCAATGTGGTCCTGGTGTACTCAGCCTGACAGCTACTCACAGGAACAAATGCAGGGGTATCTTGATTCGATGAGTGTCCTTGAAGAGGAATATCCCAATGTTACATTCGTTTACATGACCGGCAACGCTCAGAATACAGGCAGCTCCGGATACAATAGATATCTCAGGAACGAGGAAATAAGACAATATTGTCTGGCTAACAATAGAGTTTTGTACGATTTTGCTGATCTTGACTCCTGGTGGTATAATCCCGCGACAGAGTTGTGGGAACATAATACATACGATTACGGGGGAACCGATGTGCCGGTTGAGCACGAGCAGTTTAACGGAAATGAATCGGGGCATACTACAATAGAAAGCTGTATTCAGAAGGGGAGGGCGGTCTGGTGGATGACAGCGCTCCTTGCGGGATGGGATTATGGTATAATCGCCGATGCTTTCGCCATACCGGCGAATTCCTTGTCATTGTCCCAGAATCAGCCGAATCCATTTAATCCCACGACAACAATACGGTACTATCTGCCGCAGCGAAGCCATGTAGGATTGGAAATCTATAATGTTTCCGGCCACATGGTTATAAGACTATGCAGAGGAATAGAGGAGGAGGGATTTTACTCTGTTGATTGGAATGGACAGGGCCCCTGTGGGGAATCTGTCGCCTCCGGCGTCTATTTCTATCGCCTGCAAGCCGGGAAGGGAACTATTACAAAGAAGATGATTCTTCTTAGATGAGCGCCCAGCGAAAACGCGTCTTTTCTAGTCGGCTGGGAGGTGCCGGCCGGGGCAAATATCTGTCAGCCCCGTAGCGAAGGGCGCCGCCGTGTATTATTTTAAAACCAGCTTTTTAAATTCATATTCGGACAATATTGAAATGCCGAGTTTTACAGCCTTGTTGTACTTTGAACCCGGCTCCTTGCCGGCAACGAGATAGTCTGTTTTAGCGCTAACAGTTGGAGAGATTCTTCCTCCAAGGGAGACAACCAGCCTTTTTGCCTCTTCCCTTGTGAATTCTTCGAGGGTACCTGTAAATACGAAATTTATGTTTTCGAGCAAAGATAAACTCACACTGGTTTCAATATATGGAATGACTCCTGATGATAGAAGAGAGTCTATTATCTTAAGCTTTTTCTTGTCGGAAAAGAAGCGCGTAATACTCCCGGCGGCCTCGGGGCCTATCTCGTCAATTTCTATCAGATCTTCATATGAAGCGCCGCCGACGGCCTCCATCGATCCGAAGTGATCAGCCAGCAAGCGTGCTGTATGTTCTCCGGCATTGCGAATTCCAAGGGCAAAGATGAAACGGGCGAGAGAAATGTTTTTGGATTTTTCAATCGCTTCGAGAAGGTTACGGGCTGATTTTTCGGCGAATCGATCGAGCGTAAGAAGGGTTTTAACGTCAAGTGTATATATTTCCTCTACGGAGTTGAGTATGCCCTTTTCTACCATTGCCTCTACCGTTTTCTTCCCGAGATATTCAATATCCATAGCTCCTCGTGAAGCAAAGTGTGCAATGCTTCGTTTAAGCTGGGATGGGCAGGAAAGGCCGCCTGTGCAGAAGTGGCAAGCCCCCTCTTCAACAATGGGAGAACCGCATACGGGGCATACAGCAGGCATAATGAAGGGAGCCCCTCTCGCCGCCCCTGTTTTAATTCTCTCAACGACTGCGGGAATTACATCTCCAGCCCGTTCAATTCGGGCGGTGTCCCCCACGCGGATATCTTTCTTTGCCACTTCATCCGCGTTGTGAAGTGTGGCACGGCTTACTGTTACCCCACCCACATCAACAGGTTTAAGAAGGGCGACCGGAGTTAATTTTCCAGTTCTCCCAACCTGCACGACTATATTTTCAACGGTGGTTATCTCGCGGCGGGGTTTAAACTTAAGGGCTATCGCCCAGCGGGGGGACCTTGATCGCGAACCTATATCTTCAGCGCAGGTTTTGGAATTGACCTTGATTACAACTCCATCTATCTCGAAGGGGAGTGTGTCCCTTTTGCTTGAAAGATAAGTGTGAAAATCAATAGCTTCTTCAATATCTTCGCAAAAACGGTAATGGGAATAGACATTGAATCCCCATTCCTTTAAGAGATTGAGCTCTTCAGTGTGCGAGGATGGTTGTCTGAGTTTTTCTATAAACATGATTTCATAGCCATAGAATGTAAGCGGTCTCCGGGCTGTTACACGGGAATCAAGCTGGCGAAGAGAGCCCGCGGCGGCGTTTCGGGGGTTGGCAAAGGTGGCGGCGTCCTTTTCAGTCATTCTACCGTTAAGCTTCTGGAAGTCTTTAAGGAGCATAATTGCTTCCCCTCTGATAGAGACCAGAGGAGGCACGGCAGCCGTTCTCAATTTGAGAGGGATCGAAGCGATTGTTTTGATGTTAGGAGTAATATTTTCTCCTGACCTTCCATCTCCTCTTGTAGAACCGCGCGCGAGTAAGCCATTTTCATATACAAGTTCAATTGAGAGTCCGTCGAATTTGGGTTCCGCCGTGTATATAATATTGGAATCACCGCAAAGGCGTTTTATTCTGGAATCGAATTCTCTTATTTCTTCAGGGTTTGCCGTTGATGCAAGGCTCAGCATAGGGCTGACATGATTTACGGAAGCAAATTCACCAAGGGGAAGAACCCCAACGCGTTGGCTCGGCGAATCCGGAGTGGTAAACTCGGGATAGAGCCTTTCCAGTTCAGAGAGTTCACTTCTAAGCTTGTCGTACTTTTCATCCGAGATTTCAGGATTGTTTTTAATATAATAGAGGTAATCAAATTTATTGATTTTGTCACAAAGAATTTCTATCCTTTTTTTCGCTTCCTCCTGATTCATTCTAAGCTCCCGGATATTTAACCTGTCCAATAAAAGAGAAGCAGAATAGAGTATAATATAAGCCGGCGGGTTTATTGAAGTAGTTCTTTCCAGCTATCGGTGTTAAAGTTGAATCTTTCGGCAAGTTTAATGAATTGGGTTACCGAATTCAAAGCTTTACTGCTTCGCTTCGAGTGGGATTTAATCGCCTTCAGCTCTTTTAGCAGTGTACTGTTTAAGATAGCAAATATCTCGTTCTGTATCATCTGGGTTTCAATTTCAACATCAATCTCGCCGCAAAAGTTAACAAAATGGATCATGGCTTCTGATTCTACGGCTATCAGTTTTTCCTTCTGTCTTTTAACATTTTCCAGGAGGAATTGTGAAAATGTTTTTGATACGGCGCTTTTATCGATATCTATTCCGTAATAGGAAGCGTCTGAAGTTACTTTTCTTATTCCTTGAATCCCTTTGGGGAGTAGAGATTTCTGCCAGTTTTTAAGCTCATAAGAGAGGGATCTTTCGAGATAGGTGCGGGCGGGAATGAGTATGCTCTGCGGGGGAGTTAAGGATGTCTCGCTGAGGAGGCGCAAAAATTCCCTATTTTTGATATAAATGTCTTTCAGCAGCGTTTCGAGGGACTTAAGCTTGTGATCCGCTATCGTCGTCAGGATAGTATCACTGTCTTCAGGGAACAAATCTCTGATAGAGAAGACATGGCCCCCGAAATGTTCCACTGCGAATTGCAAAACCTCTTTCCTTTTACTGTTGGAAGGAAGAGTCATTATTTCTTTTTTGATCTCTTTAAATTCCTCAATATTTTTAAATTCTTTAAGAAGGCATATAACCTGAACATCCTCTTTCAGCATGAGAAAATATCCAAATTTAAACACTTCCGGGATAAGAGATGATTCTATTTCAAGGAAGCCGGAATAAATTGTGCCTTCTCCCCCCTCTTTTGAATAAGAGTCAAATTCGTTAAAAGAGTAGCCGAAGATTTCAGGAGAGGCTTCGGGGCATGATAGATGAGAAGATATAACGTATTGGCCGGCAAGGAAGGATGGAGTAGTTGATGAGAATTTCTTTTTGGCTTGATATATATCCGCGCCCGTTCCGGTATTGGGAAGATTACTTTTCGCCTTGCTCAATTCGGAGAGGAATTCATCTTCAAGCCGCCGGCTCTCTTTTTCTCCCGCGAGTTCGATTGCCCTCGCGGCGTATTTAAGAAGCTGAACAGATTCCAGCCCGGAGATATCGTCAAAGAACCATCCGCATGAAGTAAACATAAAGAGGGCGTTTCGCTGGGATTCAAGGATTTTTAAAGCGGCTGTTTTTTCTTCTTGCGAGAGGCTTTTTTTAGAATGACTTGCCAGAAATTTATCTCTTTCATCCGCCGTGGTGCTATTCATGGCGGCAATATAATCGTCACGTGCCTTCCAGGGATCCCGCAGCAGTTTGCCCCCTTCGCGTTTGAAAATGCCGGCAAGCCTGTCCCGCAGGGTATTTAGAGAATCTCTAAGGGGTTCTCTCCATTTTTGATTCCAATCGGCTGGTGAGTTTATATTACAGCCGCAGTTTTCTTTCCACCGGCCTACACCATGTGAACACGACCAGGCTGTACCCAGATTGTTTTTGCCTTTTTTCAGTTTGACTTCGAATTCAGGCTCGTGAGTATCGAGATAGGCGCCGAAATTTGTCATTGTCAAATTATGTTTTTCCGCGGAACTTTCAATAAGATAGGCAAGCGCCATATCCGCGAAGGGTTCATGATGTCCATAAATCTCTCCATCGGTAGCGATAGTTACGAGATCATTACCGCAGCGCTCGTAGGACGAGTCAATAGCCTCGGAAAGAATGTCTCCATTTCTAAGGAGGTGATTGAAGCTTATATCTTGAGACAGCTTCGCGTCATAAAAAAATATGTCGAGATAATTGTTTTCAGCTTTTACTTTACTGCCGCGACAACGGTAAACGAAACCTGTCCGGATAGTGCCTCCGGATACATTTTTCCATTTGGCTTTTTCTTTAAGGGGACGGAATTTCTTCGCCTGATGGGGAGAAAGAATAATAAAACGAAAGCCCGATTCAATTAGAATATCAAGAGTTACCTGATTAATTGCTGTTTCCGCGAGCCAGATGCCCTCCGGGTCTCGTCCGAAACAACGTTTAAAATCACGAACCCCCCAGAGGATTTGTGTTTTCTGGTCCCGCCTCGAAGCAAGAGGCATGATAATGTGGTTATAAACCTGAGCGATAGCATTGCCGTGTCCGTTATTGAGTTTCATGCTGAGTTTGTCGGCGTGTATAATATCTCTATGAAGTTCTGGATGATATTTTTCTAACCACCTAAAAAGGGTCGGCCCGAAGTTGAAGCTCAAACGTGTATAGTTATTTACCAGGGTTTCAATTCTTCCAAAACTGTCGAGGCGCCGGGAACAGGTGTTTGGAAGGTAACATTCCCGTGTTATTTTCTCGTTCCAGTCATGATACGGAGCGGCGCTTTCCTCTCTGTCTATTCTTTCAGTCCATGGATTTTCTCTGGGGGGCTGATAAAAATGCCCGTGGATAATCAGGTGTTTTTTGTTAATTTTTTCTTTCACACTATTCCTTAACGTGTGGAGTATATCATGTAATCAATGTCGGGAAATATGTTATCGCGCCTCTCTATTTCTGTAAGCCAATGGTTATCTATACTCGATGAAAGAATAGAAGTGTATAATTTATCAAAACGGGATATATGGCTTTTTGTCCTCTTGTGAGCATATTCAACCATTGTGCCGGTTTTCATGATGAATGCCCAGTCACTGCTTTGAGCTAGAAGAAGTTCCCGCGCGGCCTGATTCAGAGCTCGTTTCATCAAGCCATCCGCGAGGGGAAATCTGCCGGCGAGCTCAACCATTCTGTCGCCCATAATATGTAGGTGGGGGTAAATCCAGTCATTGCTTCCATTTAGCCACACTTCACTATATCCGTTGTGGCCCCAGGAAGACATGGACGGTTTGATTATCTGTAGTTTGGATCCTTTTTGCAGGTATTCAGACGGCGTTACAGGAATGATGGAATTTTGGTCGAAATGCAATTTTCTCATTAAAAATTCCAGCCATAGAGGCCCTTCATACCACCAGTGGCCGAAGAGTTCGGCATCGTAGGGGGAAACTATTATCGGGTTGATTCCCAGAAAACCTTCAAGGTGTTCAATCTGCTTTTCTCTGTTGAACATAAAGTTGCCGGCATGCATTGCGGCTTTTTCCCTGGCCAGAACTGGATTATAGAGTTGTTTTGTGTTGTTTTTCCCGGTGATCCTGAAATATTTTATTCCCAGGCCGATTCTGTTGCCGTCGCCGTGAAGATAAGGTTTTATATAATCGTAATCCAAATCGAACCCAACATCTCTGTAAAAATCCCGATACTGATAGTCCCCCGGGTACCCCTCCCTCGCGCTCCAGACCTGTTTTGACGATTCTTTGTCGCGACCGAAAACGGCAACGCCATTGGGGCAGCAAACGGGGGCGAAGACGCCATAGCGGGGTTTTGGCTCACCGTAAAGGATGCCGTGGGAATCGGTGAAGAAATATTTGATTCCGGCATCCTTGAGAATGTCTTCCAGCCCCGGGATATAGCCGCATTCCGCGAGCCAGATCCCCCGCGGATTTCTCCCAAAGAATTTTTTATACTGATTGACGGCGATCGTAATCTGTGCGCTGGCGGCTTTCTGGTTTTTCACAAGGGGCATAAAGGCGTGTGTAGCGCCGCATGTCAGAATCTCCAGGTTCCCGCAATCCTGAAAGAATCTAAAAGCTGAGATGAGGTCCTTCCCGTATTTATCAACAAAAATATTGCGGCAGCGTTTAAAGGTGTCGTGGTACATCTTTGCGAGAGTATGAAGATCCGGTATAAATTGAGTGCGGATCAACTCTTTCCGGGTCAGGTCTATAAGTTTGTCCAGGTGCCGGATATATCTGTTTTGCAGTAAAGGATCGGACATCATAGAGAGGAGGGGAGGAGTCAGCGATATTGTCAGACGAAAATCCACTCCTTCATTCTTCAGCCTGTCGAACATATCAAGAAGAGGAATGTATGTTTCTGTGAGCGCTTCATAAAACCAATCTTCTTCCAGGAAGCTGTTATGCTCCGGATGCCTGACATAAGGAAGATGGGCATGTAATACGAGGCTGAGATAACCTTTATGATCATTAGTCATATAAAGACCGTCCCCTTTAGGATTTTCTTGTTTCAATGCGGGTTTTGACTGTCTTTTCCCACTTGCCGTCGGAAGAAGTTAATTTTATTGGAAGTTCCAACTCTCCTTCCGGCAGCGACATTCGAATGGAGAAAGAGCCATCCTCGTTTCTCTCAATTTCTTTTCCAAGCAAACTGATCCGGGAGTCGTCGCCGGATGTGCCGTAAACAACAAGTTCCATTTTTATGGAAGGCTGCGGGCTCACTTCAGGGGCGATCTCCGCGTCGCTGAATGATGAGACAGCTTCAGAATTAAAAGCTGAGGAGGATTCTGTTTCCAGATATTCTTCAGAACCAACACTTTTCTTCAAGTCTCCGGAAGCGGTGAGGATTTGATTGAAGGTGAAGTCCGGAACAGCCCATTTTTCATCGCTGTACTCACTTACTCCTTCGGGGGGAGTTTCAATAATATCTGAAATGGCAATTTCTTTATAAACACCCTCCGGAGAAATCATACCGATTCCTACTCTGTATTTATTTTTTTGTGATACATTGATATACCAGTTGTTGGAATCGTCCGGTATTTCGATATCGAAATATTTCTTTTTTCGCGAGTTGCCCGAATAATCATAAACACGGAGAATTAATTTACAATCGGCAAAGGAGGGGCCAAACGTCTTTTTCAGATCATCATATTGTTCTAACGATATTTTCCAGTAAGTGAATATCCAGTGCGGATCCCGGATCATACACACAATGCGGGTGACATCATATTCCGGCAAATTTAAAGTTTCGGTCTTTAATAAATCGTGGGATAATCCTTTTGTCAGGTGATATTTTCCAGCGACAGCCTTTTGCCTGATCGTACGGTTGTTTTTGTCCGCTGTTGATGCGATTGGAGGATTAGAGGATTTCTTTGATTTCATTCCGCTTGTTTTCTTTGCGGAGGAGCTTTGTTTCGCGCTTCTCTTTTTCTTTGAACGGGCCGTTTTCGGAGTGGTTTTTATTTCACCGGACACGAAATAATCGTAGATTGTGTCGATCAAATCCGCTTTGAGTATTCTGATTGGGACAATAAGACGTTTTGATTTGGCAAGTTCAAGAAGCTCGTTTTTTTTCATCTTTTTGAGTTTATTTTTTGTCATTTTGCTTCATCTCCCCTTAAAAATTTAAAGAGAATAAAGGAAAAGTGTATTAATTCTCAAAATCTTCTGTGCCTTGGAATAGACCGATAACCAATTCCTTATTAGGTACTAAAAATCAGGCACACTGAATATGACTTGACATAGTTTCTATAAGAAAGACTTTTTGCCGGGTCTGTCAAGTAATAATGATTTAAATGGAAAAAAGAATCTTCCCGTGAAGGTGATGCCATGAACAACTTGTTGTAAGTCCGGGTTCAGGCAGCTTTGCGCTAATCAATATGAATGTTTAAAATGGGAAGATAGCGCGCCCATCCCGGATTGTTCTTTGCTATATTCAAAAGTCCGATTTGAACGCCGGAGAGTTTTTCAGCATAGTTGAAAATACCGACGGAAAGGCCAACCTGAAGGTTGTCGTAATAGTTAACAGAGGATGTTGAAATCCCGTAGAGATTTTGGGCCCTGGTGAATATTCCGGAAACATTGATCCCCTTTATTTCCTTTGATGTTGTATATATACCACTTATCGCGCAGCCTTCAAGGTGGTTTTCAATGTCAATAGCGAGTCCGTGAATTGTGAGCCATCTCGCGTTGGCGGCTTTTATGCCTTGGAATTTTATCTCAATATCATTCTCAAAATCGACTGAACCGCCCGCGATAATTCCTATGGAGATACCGCGAATGTTCCCTTCTGACTGTATCGATCCGCCACTTAGAGAAATGCCTGAAATTGATTCTTCCGCGCTTGTCAAGAGGCCGCTGAAACTTATGCCGGACAATGACTTGGAAGAGTGGTTTACCAGCCCTCCAATTGTTATGCCGCTGCAATTTCCATCTGAGACATTAGCCAGCCCTCCAATCGAGATGCCACTAAAGTCTCCATCAGTGACATTTGCCAGTCCGCCCGCTGTAATGCCGCTGCAGTTCCCGTCTATGACATTAGCCAGCCCTCCGATTGCAATGCCGCTAAAGTTTCCATCGGAGACATTAGCCAGTCCGCCCGCTGTAATGCCGCTGCAATTTCCATCTGAGGCATTAGCCAACCCGCCAATCGAGATGCCGCTAAAGCCTCCAGCAGTGACATGTGCCAGCCCGCCTGCTGTAATGCCGCTGCAGTTTCCGTCTATGACATTAGCCAGC
>JAUXHZ010000135.1 GCA_030621255.1 Candidatus Latescibacterota bacterium | reverse complement strand
TAATGAAGAGAGGCTTCAACCCAGTTTCCGTTTTTTTCTTCAATCTTCGCGAGCATCCAGATTGCTTCGACAATTTCGTTCTTTCTGTCGCTGTGTTTTTCTATCAATTTGTTATAGATTCTTTTTGCTTCCGTATTCTGGTTTCCGCGGAATCTTATTCCGGCTGCCGCCAGGAGTGCTCCGGGAGTTTCATCTGCTTCCGGATAGTTATCTTCAATTTGTTTTAAAATTTTTAAGGCTTTACTCCTGTTATCAAATCCGTTGAGTTCAATTTGCGATTCGATGTAGAGCAGAGCCGGCAATTTTTCGGGGGAATTATATTCCTTTTTTAATGTTTGAAGATAATTCTTTGCTTTGTTCCACTGGTTGCTCTGAAGCAAAGCGGCAAGCTTATTGAATTTTGCTTCGCTGGCACGTTCCGGGCGTTCTTCGTTTTTGATTACGTCGGCGAATAATTTTTCCGCTTTTCTGTACCATTTGTCAGCTTTTGCCTCTTCCCCGGAAAAGGTGAACAGTTTGCCAAGTTCAAGTGGAGTCCTAAGATATTGTGTGTTCAATGATGCGATACTGGAATAAGTCCCTTCCTGAAGGAATTCATCGTAGAATTTATTGTAATATTCAATCGCTGATTGTATGTCCCTCAGCTGTTCGGAAATAACAGCTATTGAATAGATAGCGTTAGCCCTGGCTGCTGTGATGTTCTCAGACAAATTGATAGCGGTCTGAAAATCATCACGGGATTCTTCGAGCAGCCCTGAATGAAATTCGAGCTGAGCCAACTCCATCTGGCTGGTTACTACGAGAGTGTCCAACACGGTATGCTTTTTTCTCAAAGGTTCATATTTGATAACGATATCCCTGTAGGCCTGTATTGTTTTAATCAGAAATTCACTCTTAACGGTTGTGTGGGGAAGATCGGAATTCATCTTTCGCGCTTTAAATAAGGCTTTTTCCGCTTCATAGGCTATTGACTCGCTGTCGTTCTTTCCGCAGGAACCAAACAGAATTATCAGCATGAAAGTCAAGAGCAGGGTTTGTTTAGATGACAGTCTGAAAGACAGCAGATTTTTCATTAATTATTCCTCCATTTGATTTTTAATATGATTTTCTGATTGGTTTATTTTATAGAATATAACCGCTGAGCCGGCCGTTATCAGGTAGGTCGAAATCGTTTGAAGTATTTCTTTCACTATATGGTGGTATGTCATAAAATCAGGGGAAAGCCTTAGGGAAATCATTTCCGCCTTAAGGTCGAGAAAAATTGACGGAAGTGTAAGAATAAAGGGAAGAATTATTATAAGCAAAGTAACGGCGGCCAGGCGGCTCGCGATTGAGATACTATTTTTTATCGCTGCCGCCGCGGACATCTTTTTGAGCAGAATAAGGGGTGTTGTATAAAGAAATAGCGCCTGTACTATCAGTCCGCATATAATCCCCGCCGCAATAACCACCATATGAGGTGTTGGGTCAAGTGACTTTGACGCCGTTCTTGATATGTTAATACAAGCAAAGATTGCCGCCGAGCCGGCAAGGGATGCAGCGGCGAGATGGATATACCTTTTTATGGAGAGAGAAAAGGATCTGCGAAGGGAGGGTTTCCTTCCCGCGAGGAAGGATGTTATCATCAAGACTATTGCTCCCTGGAACACTACATGAATGAATATATCGGTGAATTGATTAAATCTGCCGAGAATCGGCTGCATTAGAATAATGTGATGCGGGTAGTGGCCGAGCACCTTCGGTGAAATGCCATTTATTAGGAAAGCCCAGAAAGAGCTCCATGGTTTGTTTATTGACCGGAGGTAAAACAGCATGATTAGAATTTGAAAAATAAAATAGAGTATGGAAGGAACCGCTACAATCGGGTGTTTAAGAGCCGAGAGAGCTTTATTAAATATAACCGGGATCGATTTCGCGTTCGCTATGCCTTTTACGTTGTCTATGCGGCTGCTTCTTTTTTGAGTTTGATTTTTCATTATTTGTTTCTCATTTAAGCAGTTTGTTTCAGAGCCAGATCAATGTATGGCTGGATCAATTCTACAAATCTTATGAGATTGCTCCTTGCCTCTTCTTCGTTTCCCTGGGGCAGAATGACAGAGAATCTGATGAATGCCGCAGGTTGTGCTTTCCCCAGCAGAGAACATTTCATCTGTTCCCATTTGAGAGCGAATTCATTTGTGATGATTCCAGTGTTAATGTAGAACCAGTAAACAACGAGTCTTTTCTTTTTTCCGTCAGAAATCAAGATCTTTCTGGCAGATATTGTTTTACCTTCCGGATGGAAAGTGATCTGGCTTTCCTTGATTATATCCCACCCGGAACCGGGATAGCAATGCTTGGGCGAATGTATCTGGGAATTCTTTTGCTGGGTGCGAAAAAATCCAAGGAAGAATTCTATCTTTTGCCCCGTTCCGTTGTAATAATCTCTTGTGAGTGTAGTGTCAACTCCAAGTACTTCTATGGCCCCGGGGGTCAGTTGAATGGTTGTAGAACTATAGCCGCCGATATTTTCCGGGATCAATTCAAGGTCGGGCAGATTTGGCATTTCTGCTTCTCTATACCGCAGGGTGTATGTATAGCTTGTCAATACAATAAGTATAATTATAAGAATTACAAGTTTCTTGGTATTTATTTTTTCCATTTTAGTATCCCGTTAATGATGATCAGAAGTAAGAATCCGGTAATAAAAACAATAAGCCCTGAAATTTCATGCAAAAATCCGTCGGCGAAACGTGCATCGACAATATGCGCGCCAAGAGCGGTCACAACCAACCTGAATGCATTTGCCGCGACGGCAATAGGAAGTGAACATGCTACAAGAATCATTTTCCTGGTAGTAGAATAATTCATAACGGCTGTTATGATAACCGCCAGGGTAATCATCGTCATTAGAGATCTCAGGCCGCTGCACGCGGCGACAATTTCAAGGGTGTATTTGGGGAGAAGTAAAATATTTCCTTTTCTTATTATACTCACACGTAGGGTATGAAGAATTCCAGCGCTCAATTTGGCGCTTAGAAGCTGTAAGGGAAAGGTCAATCTGTAATATATTATATAGGGGAGAGGGATCATCAGGAGCATAAGAACAAATTCATTGAAAAGGGCTTTTGTGAATTTTATGCCGGCAAGCATCAGTGTTGATCCGAGAATAAACAGGACAAGAGACAATCTTGAAGTAAAGAGTTCAGAAGCGGCAGTGCCCGCTACAAGGCAAACAACCGCGGCGGTTATAGTAATAATTCCGGCAATTGTATTGCCGCTGAGAGGGATCGATTTCAGATCAGTGAATTTCTTTCTTAAAAGAAATATAATTATTGGCGGAATTAGAAGGCCGTGCTGATAGTTTGAATCATTGATCCACTGTTTTATAAGATTTTTCAGTATGGGAAAATATAAGATTAAAAGCAGAGCGGCCACTGTAGAAAGAAGAATTTTTTTCTTTTTTTCAACTACCGGCAAAAAGGGCCTCCCGGGAAAAGAAGATATCATCTGAACGTATAACTTTTTTTATAGAATAAAACAAGACTAATAGATTGCAAGAGGGATGCCACAAAAAAACGGGAACCTTCCGGGTTCCCGTTATAAGTTAATAAGATATACTTTTAAGATCACTTTTTACGTTTTATAAATGGCGCTATTCCAAGCAGCCCTAGGCCAAGCAGGCTCAATGTACCGGGCTCCGGGGTAGTGAAGTAATTTGAATCATAGTGAGACATGTTGGTAAACCTTTGCCCCTTAGAGTTGACGCCGACAGCGCCGAAATTCACCCAGTCAAAACCTTCAACTACAATGTCAAAGTTCATTTCAAAGCCCTGGACACGGGTTGTAAGACCATTGTAACCGTAGTGCCAGTCGGCTACTCCATCGTTGGTCATACGTCCGACATCCTGGAAGTTAAAGCTGCTTGTTTCCGATGGGATTGTCAGGGGTCGATACCAGGCCGAGTGCGTTCCTTTAGGAACAGCATCAAAATGTTTTTCAAAAACAGTTATTTCCTGACCATTGATGAATACACTGCCGGACTGATTTTTGGGAACACTGATACTGAGATAAGTATCAAGGTAGTCATAAGTGGGCATGAAGCTGTTTACACCTTCGAGCATGTTGGCTCCGCCGCCTCCGGAGAACATGTCTGCATCAGGTCCCCAGGAACCGACAATGCTGAGATTAAACTGCTGGCTGTTTGTTACACAAGAGAATTGATCAAGGTCGCTGCCCCAGAACTCGTATCGCGAACCAGTGATATATGTTTGCAATCTGGGGACTGCCGATGCGGAAACAGTAAGTGAAAATACAAGGAAGACCGCTATCGCTATAGTGTAAAGTTTTTTCATTTTAACTCCTTTTTCTTTACTTCTAAGTGACGGATTTCTTAATAAATCAAGTCAAATTTAGATTCTGACTAAGTTACTGCAATTGATATGCCAAGATATAAGCATAGTTAACACCT
>JAUXHZ010000265.1 GCA_030621255.1 Candidatus Latescibacterota bacterium | reverse complement strand
CCCCGAGCCAGGGGCCGCTTTTTGCGGCCCGTAGCTCATCTTGGCGCTAGGCGTTTAATATAAAATCATAAAAATTCAAAATTATTAATTAGTGTAACTTTCTTTCTGTAAATTACGGTAGCCCACTTCAAGTTTTAAAAAGTTGCATGATTGGCATAGATCATATCAGTCGGGGGATTCGATTGCCTATATCAGCTTGTAATCTTGCCTGAAGCAAAATTAATAAAAACTCGTGATGTGTAATTTATACTGGTGGGCGAAGCAGGACTTGAACCTGCGACCCCCTGCGTGTAAAGCAGGTGCTCTAACCAACTGAGCTATTCGCCCACATAGGGTATTCTATAGCAGCGAGATTGGAACAAGTATACAATATCCGAGAACGAGCAGTACCGGGGCAAGGGAGATCGAATTATTGGCAAGAAAGAAATACCCGGTTACTATCGATATCAATCCCAGCATCATAATAATACTCTTAAATTTTCTTACAAAATCCACCCTTATACCCCTCTTTACATTTATTTGCCCGAATTAGCTACACTATAAATGATATTAACCTGCACCCTGTTGTCAAGAAATTCGTTTCAAGCCAGCTGCATTTATTTTCTGTCTCTTTCATCATTTGTTCATGCTTCCCCGTTTGTACCCCTCCATATCAACCGTTACATATATAAACCCAAGCTCTCTGAAACGCTCATCTATCCTGGAGCGCGTCTCAGGATCAAAGATAAAATCCAATTGATCGCCGCCCACTTCAATACGCGCGAGGCCTCCGTGATGCCTCACTCTGCACAACTCGAACCCGAGCGATTCAAGATAGTTTTCCGCATTTTCAATCTGCCTCATCTTCTCCTTTGTAATCGGCTGTTCAGTCTCTATCCTGGTAGCAAGACACGCGTTAGCCGGCTTGTTCCAATTAGGAAGCCCTCGCTCTTTTGAAAGTTTGCGTATTTCCTCCTTGCCGAATCGTGTGTCAATAAGAGGGCTTTTTACATCAAGCTCGGAAAGAGCCCTGAGTCCGGGACGGTAATCATCCAGATCATCAGTGTTTGAAGCTTCAATTACAGTTTCACACCCGTGAGCGAGCGCAAAGCTAATTATCGTGCCGAACATATGCCTTTTACAATGATAACATCTGTCAGGGGGATTTTTTGTGAAATTCTTTATCTCTCTAAAATCTACATGAATTACTTCGTTCGAAACACCAAGGCCGGAAGCGATCGCGCCCGCTTCATCCAGCTCCTTTTGAGAAACAAAATCGGCCTTTACCGTAACGGCAATAATATTATCCTCTAAAACTTCCCGCGCTATACTAAGAAGAAAACTCGAATCGACGCCCCCTGAGAAAGCGACAGCCACCTTTTTGGAGTAACTCCTAATTGTTTTATGAAGATTTCTTATTTTTTCTTCTATCTCAGGCAAACTTATCTATCCCGTTAAATATTCCCGGACTTAACTCTTTTCTTGGCCCTGCTATGCTCACTATGGGTCCTGCTGAAAATATGGCCGCCTCTGCCGTCCGCGACAAAATAATAATCCCCGCATCCTTTCGCAGGATAGGCCGCCGCTTCAAGCGCGGCTCTTCCCGGACTGCAGATAGGTCCGGGCGGAAGCCCTTTATGAAGGTATGTATTATAAAGAGACTCAACCTTCAGGTCATTATACCAGAGCCTTCGCCTCACCCCGCCGAGGGCATAGGCAACTGTAGGATCCGCTTCAAGCCTCATCCCCTTCTTAAGCCTGTTATGATAGACCGCCGATATTCGGGGCATCTCTGATTCCAGCACCGCCTCAGCCTGAATAATAGAAGAGAGCGTCACAAGTTCATGCCTTGTGAGTAAAAGAGAATCGGCGCTGTTCGCGATTCCTTCGGAATAGACACCTTTAAACCGCGCTGCCATCTGCCTGGCAATACCCCTCGCCGAATAGGGCCAGGAGATAAGATATGTATCGGGAAATAGATACCCTTCCAAAAAATCTGTTTTAAAACCCAACTCTTCTATAAACAGATTATTTCTTACAATTTTCTCGAAAGCAACAGAATCAATCCCGATCTCCCTGTAAAGAAGCAAGGCAATCTCATTTGCCATAAAACCTTCCGGTACCACAATACGCTTATACTCCACCAACCCTCTGGAAAGCCTCTCCAGAATGGCGGCAACACTCTCACCGGGCTTAAAGAGGTATTCCCCGGCTTTAATATTCTTCTCTTCTCTCTTAAGGTATGCCGCCCAGCGGAAGATCGTTGAATGCTTAAGAATTCCCTTTTCCTCCAGTAGAACCTGAATGCCATGGAGGGTAGCGCCGGGATGTATCCTTACAACCACTCCTCTGCCCCCATCCTCCTTTTCACTCTCGAGATACAAAAGGGCTATGTAGAATGACGCAACTATAAAAACTATGATCACACCCGCCAAAACAGGCTTCAATTTTTTTACCATTAATCAACTCCATCGAGATAGCTCTGCAAGATAAGGATTGCTGACACTTTGTCGATATCCCCTTTGTCACGTATCCGGCCAGCCTGCTTTAGGATCCTTTCAGACTCCAGACTGCTCATTCTCTCATCAATAAATACAATTTCCGTATCGATCCGGGCCTTTATAGAAGAAGCAAGGGCACGTGACCTTTCGGAACCTTCTATCTCTTTCCCGCTCATAGAGAGAGGCATCCCGATAA
>JAUXHZ010000227.1 GCA_030621255.1 Candidatus Latescibacterota bacterium | reverse complement strand
CCCGTTCTCAACATAATCCCCTTCTTCCACCGACACTTTCGTGATCTTTCCAATAGTACTGGCACTGACATCAATCTTTCGCTTCGGCCTTATACTGCCGGAGGCTGAAATAACCATCTTCAAATTCCGTTGTTCAACTTCTTCAACCTGGACATTGACCGATTTTCCCTTCTTTGCCCGCAGATTTACAATAATTAAAGCTGTTATAGCTATCACAACACCGATCAGAATCCAATATTTCTTTTTCATAAATCCTCCCCGGACAAACTAAAATAAACCGGCACGCACTAATCCCCATGCCTTACTCATATTACAAAATCGACCAGGCTAAACGCCTTATCAATTTATATTTATGTCAGATTCAATTTTTCCATCACGCAATCTTATAATGCGCTTTGAATACTTGGCCACATCCTCCTCATGTGTAACCATAATAATCGTATTTCCAGACTCATGAATTTTATTAAAAACACCCATAAGTTCCTCTCCTGTTTTACTGTCAAGATTTCCAGTTGGTTCATCCGCGAGTATTATTGACGGTTTATTTACAAGCGCCCTGGCTATCGCCACTCTTTGTCTCTGCCCTCCGGAAAGCTCATTTGGGCGATGTGTCGCTCTATCAACAAGACCAACCGATTCGAGAGCTTCCATAGCTATTTTTTCTCTCTCTCGAGCTGCTACACCGGCATAAACAAGCGGGAGCTCAACATTCTGAAGAGCGTTAGCCCGCGGAAGGAGATTAAATGTCTGAAAAACAAATCCTATTTCCCGGTTACGTATATACGCGAGTTTGTCATCATCAAGATTACTTACTTCCGCTCCATTAAGATGATATTCACCCGCGGTTGGAGTATCAAGGCATCCTAGAATATTCATTAATGTCGATTTGCCGGAACCTGAAGGCCCCATAATTGAAACGTATTCATTCTTTTCAATTTCAACATCAACTCCGGCGACTGCTTTGATTATCTGGACCCCTACCTCGTATAGCTTCGTTATTCCCTTTACCTTGATCAACATTCTTTACTCCCTTGTTACTTCTACCTGCTCATTTTCCCAGCGGCTCGGGCAAGATCGGCTTCAGCCGCAAGATAATCACATTTAGCTTTAATCAAATCACCCTTTGCCGTAGTTAACGCTACCTGAGAATCAATAGTTTCCAGCATTGTACCTGCTCCAACACTATACCGTTCCTCGGCTAATCTTAATTCCTCTGTTGCCTGTTTGACAATTTCATGCGCTACTTCAATTCTTTCGCGCGCTTCATTCATTCCATAAAAAAGATTTTTGATTTCCTTCACGGCATCAAGGTTGCTTTTTTCAAGATTATATTCCGCAATTCTATAATCAGCTCTGGCGGATTTTACTCTTGCGCTTGTTGCCATTCTGTCAAAAATATTAAAACTTAATAATCCCGTAACACTCCATTGATACTCTTCGCGGAATATATCGAGAGGATTGTCCACCAATTCGCGGTCATTCCAATAATAGTTAAAGTTTAAACCAAAAGAAGGCCACCAACCAGCTCTGGCAGCCGATATTCCCGCTTTAGCCGCTTCCAAATTATATCCCATACTTTTCAAATCAGCTCTGTTTGCAAGAGCAAACTCTATTTCATCTTGAAATTCAGGTTCACTGTATTCTATTGTCATAGAGGTATCAACAGAAAACAAACTCTCTTTTCGTCTGTTCATGAGGGTCTTTAATTCTTCTCTTGCCATCTCCAGCGCATTCCTTGCCTTTATTACATCGAGTCTTGTATTAGAATATCTAACTTGTGCCTTTAGCACATCAACCCTTGTTCCCGATCCAGCTTCAAAAAGAGCTTTTGATCTATCAAGATTTTTTTCTGCCTGCTCCTTACTCTCCTTCTGAACAACAAGTAGCATTTTGTTTCTATACATACCGTAATAGGATCTGATTACTTTAGCTATCATAATATCTTTGCTGTAATTGTAATCTTCCCTGGCGGCAAGATTTCTGTTTCTCGCTGAATTTATCCCGCTATAATTTCTTCCCCCCTCCCATAAGATCAGATTGGATGATAACCTCAAAGTATAATTCTCATAATCAAACCCATCAGTTTGGATAGGGCGTCCCTGTGAATCATACTGAACAGAGGATGGGCCGTAATAATTATGCCCTGAATAAAAATCGATTTTTAAATCGGGGAGCAGATTGCCGTAATTTGTCATAAGGTCACTTTCAGCCTTTCTAATATACTGAAAGCTGATACCCATATCGGGATTATTCTTCAGAGCTGTATTGATACATTCCTCAAGAGACAAGAGTTCAACTTCCGAAGCGCGTGCTCCTCCCGGTACGATAATCGAAATTGAAAGAAATAATAGCACCATTTTCCCGATAATTGACATAGTTCTTTCCATCTCCACCCTCTTTCCATATGTTTCAGAATCCTGAACCTGCAAATTAACAATTGAGTTGCAATACACTATTACCTTTTTCTATCGCTCACTCAATATTGCCGAAAGTCTGTATTGCATATTATTATACGTCTTCCTCCGCAGATTAGTTACATTAAATATAGGCGGCATATAATAAAATTGCCGATTACCCTTCATCCGGAAAATAGCTCCGTGATATCATTCCTCACTAAAAAACCCGGCATAAAAACCGGGTTGATTCATAATTTTGCTTTATAACTTAACTGTTTCATCCGACTTCTAATTGAGTCTGAATATTATCGGAATCGCCATATAAGCCTTAACCGGTTTCATTCGTTGCCTCGCCGGTTTAAATCTGAACTTTCTGGCCGCGGCCATCGCCGCATTGTCCATCGCCGGCGTAACATCCGAATGCAAAACAGATACTTCTATAACTTTACCCTTTTCGTCAACAAGTACCCTTAGTGTAACTGCTCCTTCTATGCCCGCCTGCATCGCAAGGTCAGGATATCTCGGTGTAACCTTTTTAATCAATACCGGCGGTTCATCAAACGCAAAGAATTTGCTCGTTCTATCACTCTTTGGAGGCGGCGGCGGCGGAAGATTTTCAATTTGATCAAAACTCGTAGGAGCTACATCAGCCGCATCTTGAGCTTCCTCTCCCTCTTCGGCAGCCATTGGGATCACAGGCTGACTAACTTCTTTCGGCGGAGGAGGAAGTACAAAGTCATCAGCAGTAGCAATGGCAATGAATTCTTTCTCTTTCAGTACATATGG
>JAUXHZ010000085.1 GCA_030621255.1 Candidatus Latescibacterota bacterium | reverse complement strand
AGAATGACCCCGAAATTGAAAGATTGAGGACGCACCAGGGAATTAAGAAATTCCGTCTTCGTGCTATTTGGGGATATCTCGCAAGAAGTTATCAGGACAGCACTGCCGCTGACTGCTGCGGCCTCGACTGGTCGGGGAGTATGACTTTCAGCAATGGGGTTTTAATAATTGAGAAACTGATTGCCTTTGATCCTGAAGACTATATCACAAGAAAAAGCAAATCAACAATCGAATGGGTCTCTTATACATGCCCCCATATTGACGGAATACAGGTCCGGCTGATCGCGCCTCCATCTTCCTTCAAACCGGATTCACTCAATGCGGACAGCACTGTAACCTCCGAACCGGTGCTTACAATCAAGACAGGCCCATTTACAAGATCCTTTACTTTAAAAGAGCTTGAGACCCTTCAACTCATGGAACCGGTAGACAGTTGCGGTAACGGCATTACAATCAACAGCCAGATCCTTCCTATAGGATGCCCGCCCGGATACCTCTTCGGAAAATGGAAAAGGGTTGAGCCTGATACAACCGCACTTGATTCAACCGTCTCGTCTCTCGATTCAACAGACTCGGACAAGGTTCTTCTTGGATATTTCAGGGGTGTCTGGATTGGAAACAATGGCAAAATAGCCGGTCATCTAAAGGGGATCTATGGAATTAACAGCCTGGGTGAACGTGTCTTCTTCGGTAAATATATTGATTTCAAAGGACGTTTTAAGGGTATACTAAAGGGTTATTACGAACCCGTTCTTGATATAACCGCTGAATATTCTCTTCCTCACGGGATCTTCTACGGCAACTGGTTTAATAAAACCCTCGTTCAGCAAGGAAGGCTTAAGGGGGACTGGATTACAAATGAATCGGGGAACGGCTTCTTTCACGGCAGATGGGGGAAGAACTGCAGCAATATCCTTTAACCCTGATTCTATAACAGTGGGGGGGCAAGTTACGGGGTGCTGTTTAACGCGCCCCGTTTTCTTATTCTTTACAGCTGTTATCTCCCATTCAAACAATATTCATCGGGCAGATTCACATCCAATACCTGCCTTACTACCTCAAGAAAAGCTCTCAGTGTTATCGGTAAATATCTCTTAACAGGCAATACGAGCCCAATCTCCCTTTCCAAACTGACACCTTTAACATTGAAGGTTTCAAGATCACCATTCCCGATATCTTCTTCAACCGTCTTTAGCGGAAGGGCTGATATCCCCAACCCTGAAGCAACGAGGCGCTTTATCGCTTCCTGGCTATCTATAGCCATTGATACTTTAACAGAGACCCCTTTTTTCAATAGAGTTTCTTCGACAATTCTGCGTGTTACCGATTCCTGATGAAATAGAATAAATGGATATAGAGATAATTGACTGCAGTTCAAATCAGAGGAGCCGGCAAGAGGATGCCCCTTGGGCGCGATAAAAACAATCGGTTCTCTATATATGGAATAGATTTCGTATTCTTCCGACAGATCGAGGGGCAGTGTACCGCACACAATATCGAGCCCGCCTTTTTCAAGATTCTTAAGAAGGGGAACTGTCGAAGCAATTTCGAGATTAATTTCGACCCCCGGATATAATTCTTTAAAGTTTGAAAATACCTCTGGAAGAATATAAATACTCGCGGCATCTATCGTGCCAAGCAAGAGCTTTCCCCTTTTGAGTCCCCGCATATCCCTTACGTGCTCAAGCATCTGGGTTTCCAACCCCGCGAATTTTTCGGCGTAATCCAGAACAATCTTTCCAGCTTCGGTAAATACAACCCTTTTTTTTCTGATCTCATACAACTTTATCCCGAGTTCTTTCTGCAGATTTTTGAGTTGTATGCTGATAGCCGGCTGGGTAATATAATTCGCCCTGGCGGCAGCCGTAAAACTGCCATTCTTAAATAGTGACAACAGATATTTCAGAGTTCTTAATTCCATTTTGTTCCATAAGCAAAATTTATAGCCATCATTATAATAATAAACTGTTTTTATTTAGTCAATAGTGCTAATCTGTATTTCATATTTAATAGTAGGAGAGAAAAGAGGTTTTCTTTCTAAATTTAATTGATCTTAGCCGGATATGGAAAAAGGAGGAAGAATGGAAATCAAACACAAACCATCAAAACCAACAGGGAAACTGGGCATTCTAACACCGGGAATGGGGGCGGTTACCACCACATTCATTGCCGGGGTCGAAGCTGTAAGACAGAAGACTGCAACACCTGTCGGCTCACTTACCCAAATGGGAACTATCCGCCTGGGGAAAAGAACTGATAACAGGGTGCCGGCTATCAAGGATTTCGTCCCCCTCGCCGAACTTGATGACATCGTTTTCGGTGGCTGGGATATCTTTGAGGAGGACATGTACAAAGCAGCCCTTAATGCCGGAGTACTCAATAAAGAGCTCCTGGATACTGTTAAGCCTTTCCTGGAAACAATCATACCAATGAAGGCCGTATTTGATCAAAAATATGTAAAGAAACTAAGCGGCACATGGGTCAAGAAGGGAAATAACTTGTTTGAGCTTGCCGAACAGCTCAAAGAGGACATCCTCAACTTCAAGAAAGAAAATGGCTGCGACCGGCTCGTTATGATCTGGTGCGCGAGTACTGAAATTTACATAGAACCGTCGAAGGTACATAACGACCTTGAATCGTTCGAAAAGGGGCTCAGGGAAAACAACCCAGATATCGCTCCCAGTATGATCTACGCCTATGCCGCTTTATCGCTGGGGATTCCATTCGCGAATGGAGCGCCCAACCTGACTATCGATATACCGGCTCTCTCCGAATTAGCGATAAAGAACGATGTTCCGGTCGCTGGAAAAGACTTCAAGACCGGGCAAACACTAATGAAAACGATTCTCGCTCCCGGGCTTAAGGCCCGTTTAATAGGCCTTAACGGGTGGTTCTCCACCAACATTCTCGGTAATCGCGACGGGGAAGTCCTCGATGACCCCGAATCGTTCAAAACAAAAGAGAAAAGCAAGCTTTCGGTGCTGGAACATATCCTTCAGCCGAAAGTCTATCCCGATCTTTACAATGACTTTTATCACAAGGTGAGGATCAACTACTATCCGCCTCGCGGCGATAACAAAGAAGGCTGGGATAATATTGATATCTTCGGATGGCTTGGCTATCCAATGCAGATCAAGATAGATTTCCTGTGCAGGGACAGTATCCTTGCAGCGCCGATCATACTTGACCTCGCTCTTTTCCTCGACCTTTCGAAAAGAATCGGCTTCAGAGGAATTCAGGAATGGCTGTCATTCTACTTTAAGAGCCCGATGTTCGCCCCTGGACTCTATCCCGAACACGACTTGTTTATACAGCTCATGAAGCTGAAGAATACACTCAGATATATTCAGGGTGAAGAGATGATCACTCATCTGGGACAGGAATATTACGATTAGTCCTTCCGGACTTGCTGAAGGAAAGCATTCCGCTTCAAGGGGGAACAGTTCGCGGATACTGTCCCCCTTAACGCGGGTGATAAGGATAAGAGGTTAGGGTTCTATCTCGATGTATGAGTAACGGCCTTTTCTGTAAATAGCTGTAACTATCGTGGTTCTCTCCACCTCTTCAAGGATTTCCCTGAAATCAGCGATATCTTCGATTTCTTTTCTATTTATCTCTACTATTACATCACCTTTTTTAAGGCCCATTTCAATCACCGGGCTCGTCTGGTTGATATCGGTAACAACAACCCCCTTAATATCATCGGGAATATCAAAACCGCGTCTGTAATAATCATCTAAAGTTTTAAGCCCCACGCCGAGGAAGAGAGGAAATTTGTTTTCATCCCTGCCTTCTTCTATGTTACGGCTGTTTGGGCGCTCTCCAACTTCGATCTCAATATTTTTCTTTTTCTTATCTCTTATAATTTCAACGGACACCTTTGTTCCGGGAAGCGCCGTGGCCGCGATACTGTGAAGTTCATTACTGTCTTTAATTTCCTTTCCCCCGAATAAAAGTATCACATCGCCCCTTTCAAGCCCGGCTTTTTCAGCGGGAGTCCCCTTTGCTACTTCAGCGATCAATGCCCCGTTTGTCCCTTTAAGATCAAACACTCTTGCCATCTCCGGTGTTATGTCCTGTGGATAAACACCAATATATCCCCTTACAACATATCCCTTATCTATAATACTGTTCATAACGGAAGTAGCAAGATCGAGCGGGATCGCGAAACCGATACCCTGGCTCCCCCCGCTTCTTGAGACCATCGCCGTATTGATTCCGACAAGTTCACCCATCGAGTTAATCAGGGCGCCCCCGGAGTTTCCGGGATTTATCGCGGCATCGGTCTGAATAAAATCCTCGTAATCTACCAGCTTGAGCGATCTGCCGAGCGCGCTGACGATCCCCTTTGTAACAGTCTGCCCGATTCCGAAGGGATACCCAATCGCAATAACAGTCTCCCCGAGTCTTAAAGCATCCGAATCCCCTATCACTATAGCCGGCAGGTTTTCACCTTTTATCTTTATCACCGCAATATCACTTCTCGGATCGGTCCCGACAATTTCAGCGTCAAATTTTCTTTTGTCAGGCAGGATTACTTCAATCTCTTCAGCCTCACTCACCAGATGATTGCTCGTAAGTATATAACCCTCACTCTTAACGATGACACCCGACCCAAGGTTTCTCTGCACCCTTTCCTGCGGGATGTTGTTGTAGCCCCTGAAATATCTTTCAAAAAATTGTCTGAAAGCGGGATCTGACATGTATGGAGAAGGATTGGTTTTAACTATCCTCTTAGACGAGATATTCACAACAGCGGGAACAACCCGTTCAATAACATCGGGCAGGCTTTCATCCTCAAACACTTCGGCACAAGCGTTGTCCACCAACCCGGCCGGGACAAGATTCAACCCTCCATCCCCATTGAAAAACCCGTTTTCAAAGGCTATTACAGAAACAATGAGTAATGCGGCAGATACAATAACTATCCACTTTTTATAACTTCCATCTTTTTTCATTCTATCAACCTCCATAAAATTATTGTCCTAACCCCTTATAATCAAAGAGCTGTTCAAAGTTCCATTTTTAAAGAAATAATTACGCTGAACTATCCGTTAACAGCAACCGGACAAAAAAGAAATATGTAGAAACTATCTTTCCACCATATCTATGAAATTGCTCAGGATCGCGCGCGCCTCCGGCGTCTCCCTTATCGATGAAACAATATTTTCGTACTCCCGCTTCTTTTCCAGAAATTTATCTTTTCTCAATAAGGAATACTTGAACATGCCGGCTATCTGCCTTAGCTGATGCGAATTAATCTCCGGATGAGGCTGTAGGCCATATGCCCTTCCTATAGAAAAAGCCTGTATAGGAGTCATCCGGTTAAATGCCAGCCGCAGGGCGTCTTCAGGAAGTCGTGATACGTGGGTTCTATGCGTCAGATTCATCAGTTCCCCGGATTTGAACCCCCTGAAAAGTTCGTTTCTTTCTCCCTCAGAAGTAAGATAAACAGGAATGCTTCCCATCTCCATTCCGTTCGGATTGGCAACTACTTCTCCCCCGAGCGCTGTTGCGAGAGCGTGATGCCCGAAACAAATCCCAAGAATCCATGTGTTGAGATGGTGAGCTGAACGGATAAAATCGAGCAGAGGAGGAATCCACGGTTTATCTTCAAAGACGGCGCCGGAACTTCCGGAAATCATAACACAATTCCCATCTTCACAAACCTTTTCAGGTTCCGGCAGAACAGCGGACACACCATCATAGACCGAAAGTTCAACCCTTTCAGTAATACCCAGAAGATCAAAGGAACCGCGAAGCCAATCACTGCTGACACTGCCGTCCGGTAACTTAAAATCGCTTACATCTATAAAATGTACATGAACTTTCATTTCTATATTTCCCGCATTAAAGGCTAAAACCTTATTTCAAAACCTTGATAATCCCCTCCTGAAGAGAGGGGGTCAGTGTCGATCGCTGTAACATTTGAAGCCGGAGGCCCTTTATGCAGTTCCT
>JAUXHZ010000128.1 GCA_030621255.1 Candidatus Latescibacterota bacterium | reverse complement strand
CACTATGCCGCTCAGATTTTCCGCGCAGTGTTGCGTGATCGTTCCAATCAATGTGACAGGAGAGGTGGCTCCGGCAAGAGGCATAGGGACAATCTGAGCTGGAATTCCCGCCTTCGCGCAATCGACAAGATTCCGTGCGGTCAATTCGCTCCAGAAGAGAGGAGATGTAGGGCAGCAGTCAAAAATCGCGATCGGCCTGGCCCTCAATTCTTTTTCTCCCCCCGCCACCACCCGCAGCATCTCCCTCATCGGTTCAAACCCATCCAGCCCGAAAGTTCCCGTAACCACAGGTTTTCCGGAATATCTCAACGCCAAATAAAGCCTGTATCTATCTGCTATTGCCTCCGGAATATCGCCGGGCACAAGTGCTGTGCTATGAGCATCATATACGATAAGAGAATCTGTCAACATGGCAAATTGCGCCAGGTCTCTGCTGACAGGGGTTGTGGTTTTCCCCTCACCGTATCGCATTATCCGGACCGCCGATGACCCGGGGTTAAAATAGAGATTCCTCTCGCCGATATCCATGACCGGTTTCCCGAATCTGTTATAAACAGTTATTATGTCCGGGGTGGATTCTATCGCGTTCCGGACGGTCTCTTCAGATATAAAGGCTCGAGAATCAGCAATCCTTATCCCCGCTTCCCTGACAAGGGATAGAACATCCTTACTATCTATATATACGCCTGTTGTGGCGAGAATATTGATAGCTTCCTTGATTATACTTTCTGATTTTCCTTCTTCAAGCCAACTGATTTGCGGAATGTTTTGCATTTTTCTTCTCTTTTTATCTTCCCCGTTTAAAAAGGGGGGGTTGCCTTTACAGCTTTTTCAGGAATTTTTTGCCTCTTAACCTTACAGGTGATTCTGATATATGTATAGCGAAAGATATCGATTTCTGCGGAGACATCATCATACTATTTCCCAGGGTTACTCCTACTCTGTCTGCGGGCAGAAGCTCGAAAAGATTCTTCTGATTAGCTATTTTCCACTCCCCATATCCGGGGCTCGCGCGGGGTGATACTTTTTCCCTTTCTCCGGCGGCAATTTCCCCTATTCTGTTCTCAATATAATCAGCTGTTTCCTCGACAGCTACAGACCCTGCGGAATCAAGCAGCACGGCTTCCAGCATCGACCCCTCTCTGGAAAGAGCGTTTACTTTCATCTCCAGCTTTTCTCCTATTGTGCATATGGAAAAAGCTATTTTCTCAAGAGAATCAAAAATGTCCGTTCCGCCCAAACTCCTCCCCTCGGCGATCACATAAATCCCTTTCGGTTCTATTAATTTTGATGCGAGCTCAAGAACACTTGCAATCTTTTCCTCTATCCCCTTACCCTTCCAACTTTCCGCTCTTCCCATATTTCCAAGTATTTTAAGAAGCTCTTTCTCTTTGATTTCTATATTAATATTATCAAGTATTACCGGTTCCATCCACTCACCATGCTACTTTTCAAGTTCTTCCAGCTTTTCTCTAATCATCCTGATAAATTCCGGCGTCGTGCCGCAGCAGCCGCCAACAGCGTCGGCCCCTTCTCTTGCTATCTTCCCTATATCCTCGGCAAAATCCTCCGGTGACTGCGTATAGTGTGTTTTTCCATCCGTTAAAACGGGTTGTCCCGCGTTTGGCTGAAAGAGCAGGGGCATATCTGTTTGAGCCCTTAGTTCTCGTGCCAACCCTATCATCGAATTACTCGAAAGGGTGCAGTTTGCTCCGATCATATCAGCGCCCTCCCGCTCTAAGGTCTCTGCAGCTTCACGGAGAGTATTTCCCATAAGGGTAAAATACCCTTTTGGTTTCTTGTCGAAAGTAAGCTCTACTACAACAGGCTTTTCCGAAGCTTCTTTCGCTCCCCTTAAAGCCTCCACCGCTTCCCTTAAGTCACTCATAGTTTCTATAAGAAAAAAGTCCGCTCCTCCCTGATCCAAAGCGCGAGCCTGCTGCATGAAACTATTTCTCGCATCATCTTCTCTCAAATTTCCGACCGGAGGGAAAAACCGCCCCGTGGGGCCGATATCGCCCGCTACCAGCAGATCACGGTCTTTGAATCTTTCCAGCGCTCCTCGCGCGATAGCCGCCCCTCTTCTGTTCGTTTCTTCCGGATCGAGCATCGCGCCGGCTCTCGAGGAGGATAGCTTGATACCGCTTGCTCCAAATGTATTTGTTTGAATAACGTCCGCGCCGGCTTCTATATATTTAATGTGTATATCGAAAAGCTCTTCTCTTCTGGAATAAATCCAGCTTTCCGGTATTTCATTCTCTCTCAACCCTGCCCCTATCAGCATAGTCCCCATTCCCCCGTCAAAGAGAAGAATCTTCTCGTCCAGTAATTTTTTCAGATCAAAATTCATGTTAACCCTTACCCGGGTCGCTTTTTTCAATCGCCGCTGATTAATTTTCCAACAAGTGCTACGGCAGACACGGCATCCTTGGCATATCCGTCAGCTCCTATCTCATCAGCCCATTTCCGGCTGCAAGGAGCTCCTCCTACGATAACAGTGTATTTATTTCTGATTCCCTGTTCTTTAAGTTTTTCAATTATTCCGCGCTGCTTCTGCATTGTTGTAGTAAGAAGCGCGGAGGAGGCAATACAGTTCACTCCCCACTTGTCTGCCCCTTCAATAAAGCTGTCCACCCCAACATCATACCCCAGATCATAAACTTCAAACCCGCTTGCGGACAGCATGGTCGCAACAAGGGTCTTTCCTATATCATGAATATCTCCTTCGACAGTACCAATAACTACTTTCCCTTTTTCAAAGCCTTTTGTCTGTTGATCCGAGAGAATGGGATTAAGAAGAGAAAGAGCCTTTTTAACGGCTTCAGCCCCCATTACGAGTTCGGGAAGGAAAAAGGTGCCATCCTCCCAGAGCCGGCCCACTTCCTCTATCCCCTTAACAAAACCCTTTTCGATAACATCAAGCACTGGTTTGTTTTTATCTATTGCCTCTGTCGCAAGCTTTAGGGCAAGATCGCTGTCTCCCTCTATAACCGCTTTTCTGCATTTCTCATAAAACTGCATCATTTCTATCCATTTGTATCAGCCCAGGTTTTCCTGCTATTTTCTTCATGATTCTTCGGAGACTATTAATATTAAACACGGGGCCGGATGTTAGCGAACTATATTAGTCCCCTGAAGGCCGACCACTTCCAGAGGTTAACACCCGACCCAAAACTATCGTCTCTCTTTTCAACTTTTCCGGAAAGACTCCATCATTGATAAGATAATAAAAGCTGATGAAATTATAAACAACAATGATTTCAGTTTTTGTTCCGTTATTTTTCCGGGGCTATATTTTTCTCGAGAGGAGTCCGGCGGCAGGCAATCCACCCGGACGAATTTGTCAAGGATCCGCACAGATCCCTTGGATAAAATTCGCCCATTTTATCAAGTGATTTTCCAAAGAATATCTTAAGGATTTTTGAATGGTCCAGAATCACATCAATCCCTTCCTGCTTGATATAGTTGCTTATTGATCCATTCTTTAACGCATACAGCGCACTCCGGTTTACTTTCCCGTCGAGGTTAATAATCGTGCGGTTGGAGAAATATCCGATAGTCCCGCATTGGAACACCCCTATAGTTTCATCCTCCAGGGTATTCTCCTTCACCCATTCAGCAATATCATAAAATGGGCAAACCGGTTGCAGCTTAAAAGCACGCGAATAAGAAAAAGATATAAAGAGCACCGCGTAAACGCCGGCGGCGAGAATCGCCACCCGGCGAACTAAAGACGAACGCCGCTGATACCAGTCGAAAGCATCCTGCAGGAAAAAGGCGCAATAAATAGACGCGATTAAAAATATCGGATAATAGTAACGGAGAAAAAAGAATGCTCCGAAGATATATAACGAATAAGCGACAAGAAGAAGTCCTGAAAACAACAGCAGAAAATGGAGTTCCCCCCTGCGGGATTTCTCCTTGTTCTTTCGCCATCTGCTAACAGTAAATCCGGCACAGATAAAAATGAGGAACCCGAAAATATTTCCCGCCAGCCGAAAAATGCCGCGGGATCCCAGGAAGATTCCCAGTTTTTCAATAGAACGGAATAAAACATGCGCAGGGGGAATCACTTTCATTACAGAGACGGAGTGAACCGCTTGTTCCCAAAGGAATGAAGCGTCCGGTCCGCTGGAGGCAAGATTTTCTATCCCATATCCAAAATAAGCCGCATAAGCCAAGGAAAGGAACCGGGTTGCCACCCCACTGTCCTGAAGCAGGCTTCCAGTTTCAATCAGATTAAATATTAGCCATGGACCATATAACATCAAAACACCCAACGGCAATAGAAAGAGGCGAAGATTTGTTCTTAACTGCCCGCCCTTCTTCCGTAAGAAAAGGAGATAATCAAGAAGCAGAACAAGAGCCAGGAAAGTCCCGTCTATCCTCGTAAGAACAGTAAGCCCCAGAAGAAGCCCCAGAACAAAAAACCGCCCTCCCGGCGGATTCTTTAGATTCCGCAGTCTTGTCAGGTAATAGAAAATACAAACTGTTATCATGAATGAGGCAATAGCTGTCTCGAGGCCGTTTACGGTTTGCCGTGTAACAATGGGAGAGAACGCCCAAATCGCGGCGGCAGTAATTGAAGCTGT
>JAUXHZ010000116.1 GCA_030621255.1 Candidatus Latescibacterota bacterium | reverse complement strand
AATCGTACCATTGGAAGAACGGGGGAAAGCCCTACTCCGAAATAGGGACAGACAGTTCGCGGCATTGGTTTTGAGAGATAGTGTTTAAATCCGAAGTCGAGGCTCAGGAGGTATATTTCTAATTTGCGGTAAATTAAAAGATCGATAGTAGTGTTCTTAACGTAATTACCTCTACTCTCTGTTTTTAAATATGAAAAATTGAGTTTTGTGGTTAAAAAGAACTGGGGAGCAATTCGATATTCATATCCGGCCTGGATGTACGGTGAAGTAGAGATTTTATTAAAAGATTCAAAGCCGTTTTGTTGCTCAGCCCAGTAGTCAAGATGTTCGAAAAGGTGTGAAGCATCGGGGCCGTCAATGAAACCGATATTTATGTTAATACTCATGCCCGGGACCGGCCCGTACATTTTTTTGTTTCTAAAAAGCGTCTGCGCTGAAGCAGACCCCGCAACAGTTAACAGGAGTACTGAAACAATATTGAGCAACACAAGTTTTTTTATCATTTTCACAATCCTTTCAGAGTTTCCTTGACTGTGGGGCTATCCTAAAAATATAACCAATCCCGTGTTTTGTCAAACTCATAAAACAAAAAGGATTACTGCTTGTCTGGAACAACACAGAGAAATTTTAGTGTATCTTCCCCGGTATTTATGAAGGAATGTTTTTTGTCATTCGGCACGAAGATAAATGAATTTTTTGAGAAATCTCTTTCCTCCTTTTCAAATAGAAGTTTGCCTTCCCCTTCCAGGATATAGACTTCATGCTCCCAGGAATGTGTATGAAATGGAGTTTTACCTCCCTTTCCAACCTCGAATAATCGCATCGCGAAGTTGGGCGCCCCATCCTCTCCGGAAATCAACCACCTGACAGTCACATTTTCCGCTCCTTCAATATTTACTTCGGCAGCTTTAATATTTTCCGTTTTATTGATTTTTAGATTTGCCATATACAGCTCCTTTTCTTAACGCCTCTTATCTATTATGCAACTCTGGTCTGCACGTAGCTCAATTGACGATGGTAAAACAGAATGCGGAATACAAACAAGCTAAAAGTGTCTCTTTATTAGCACAGGCTTATTTGTCCCGCTTGACAGTAGTATGGTAAACAGGCTATTTTGAAACCGGTTGGAAGAGGTGAGGCGGTTTTTGATTTAACCCTTGCGAGGAGAGAGTATTGGGAAAAGTGCTTTTTGTTTGTACGGGGAATACATGCAGAAGCCCTATGGCTGAGGCCATAGCAAGAAAGAAGATGGCTGATTTAAATAGCATCACTTTCGCGTCATCCGGAATATTCGCCCGGAATGGTCAACCTGCTTCTTCTCTCGCGATAAGTGTTCTTTCCGAAATAGGAATCGACCTGTCTTCTCATAGGGCTACCCGATTGACCCGGGAGAATATAAGTAATTCCGTTCTTGTCGTAGCTATGACATCGCAGCATAAATCGGCCGTGCTGGCAATCGATCCGGACGCTGAATCGAGGGTGATAGTCCTTGGAGAACTGGATAATGAAAGGGAAACACCCGACATTAATGATCCAGCCGGAGGGGAGAGGGAAGTTTATATCGGAGTCAAAGATGAGATAGAGCATCTTACAAATATATTAAAAGATTATCTTGTGGATAGATTTAATTTAGGGGGTGATATATCCGGGTAATTAAGCTGTATAAAATAAATATTTATCTACACACACGAATGCTGTTTTGCGCTCCGAAGGACAGAGTGTTTTACGATATTGTGTAATTTATAGTTTAAACTGAAATTGTTGTTGTAAGAATTGTTACTTATTTCTATAATCAGTGCTAGTTGCAGGTGGTTTGTTCCACCCGGTTCTTACATAGGAAATAGAAGAGCTATTTGTTTAGAGGGAGAGTGAAAATGGGTTTACAAAAGTCGGACAAGATATGGATGGATGGAAAATTTGTTGACTGGGATGACGCGAACATTCATGTCTGTTCACATGTTGTTCATTATGGTTCATCTGTGTTTGAGGGGATAAGATGTTATGACACGAAGAAAGGGCCGGCAATTTTTCGGCTCGAGCCTCATATAAAAAGGCTCTATAACTCAGCCAAGATGTACAGAATGCAACCGGAAATACCTCAGCGGGAATTTATAGAGGCCTGTTTTGAAACAGTCAGAAAGAATAATATGAAGGAATGTTATATAAGGCCGCTTGTGTACAGGGGATATTATGAGCTGGGTGTCAATCCCTTTAATAATCCTGTTAATTCTTTCATAGTAGTATGGGAATGGGGCAAGTATCTTGGTCCTGAAGCCCTTGAGCAGGGAGTTGATGTCTGTGTTTCTTCATGGGATAGAATTGCTCCAAACACGTTCCCGGCGCTGGCGAAAGCCGGGGCCAATTATATGAATTCCCAGCTGATAAAAATGGAGGCTATCAAAAATGGTTATGTTGAGGGGATAGCTCTTGACGTGAATGGTTATGTCAGTGAAGGAAGCGGCGAAAATATTTTCCTTGTTCAGGATGGCAAGCTCTATACTCCCCCTCTGGGAGCGAGTGTTCTTCCGGGGATTACGCGAAACACGGTTATAGAACTGGCTGAAGACCTCGGATATGAAGTAATTGAGAACCTGGTCCCCAGAGAAATGCTTTATATAGCGGACGAGGTATTCTTTACCGGAACCGCGGCTGAGATAAGTCCTATACGGAGTGTCGACAAGATTCAAGTCGGAGAAGGCAAACGCGGTCCTATAACCGCTGAATTGCAGGAGCTCTTTTTCAAGGTGCTCAACGCTGAAGTTGAGGAAAAATTCGATTGGCTGGACTTTGTTTATGAGGATTAATTTGATTGCAGGAAAGGACTGATTCCATGAAAGTAGCGGTCGGTTCGGATCATCGGGGGTTTCCCTTAAAAGAAAGAATTGTGGAATTTCTTGAGAGGGAAGGGTATGGCATTCTGGATTTAGGTACAGACGGGACAGATTCAGTGGATTACCCGGATTTTGCCATTCCTGTAGCCCTGAAGGTTGCTGCTGAAGAAGTTGATCGTGGAATTCTGATATGCGGCAGCGGGATAGGAATGTCAATTGCCGCTAACAAAGTCGCCGGGGTAAGAGCCGCACTATGCAGAACGGTTCAGGACGCCAGAATGACCAGATTACATAATGATTCCAATGTTCTTGCCCTTTCAGAGGAAAGCGGAAATAATCCTGCGATTGAAGATCTTGTGAAGGTATGGCTGGAGACATCATTTGAGGGAGGACGTCACCTGAAAAGGATAAATAAGATTCATAAATATGAAAACCGTCAATAGAAATTTTGTTTAAGAGAGGCGATAAATAATGTTTAAGGAAAATCTCTTTGAGTATCTTGAAAAAGCGGACCCTGAAATAATGGAAGCGGTAAAAGGGGAGCTTGATCGGCAGGAAAATCAGCTTGAGATGATCGCCAGTGAGAATTTCACGAGCAAGGCTGTTCTTGCCGCTCTAAGTAATCCAATGCAGAATAAATACGCGGAAGGGTATGTTGGGAAGCGTTATTATGGGGGGTGTGAATTTGTTGATCAAGCTGAAAGGCTGGCACGCAGAAGGGTCAGAAAGCTTTTCGGCGCCGAAAGCGCTAATGTTCAACCTCACTCCGGAACCCAGGCTAACATTTCCGCATACCTTGCCTTTATCAAGCCGGGCGATAAAATTATGGGTTTAAGTTTGCTGCATGGGGGGCATCTTTCACATGGGCACCCCGTAAATTTTTCCGGTATGTTTTTCGATGTTGTTCATTATGAAGTTGACCGCGAGACCGGGGCCCTGAATTATGACACTCTTGAAAAACAGGTCAAAAAGGAGATGCCGAAACTTATTGTATCCGGGGCCAGCGCATATTCCCGGTTCTGGGACTGGGAACGGATCCGTAAAATCTGTGATAGTGTAGGAGCGGTTATGATGGTTGATATAGCCCATATTGCGGGATTGATTGCCGCCGGTGGGCACCCGAGCCCCATTCCCTATGCTGATGTTGTAACTTCCACCACTCACAAGACACTTCGGGGGCCGAGAGGAGGGTTTATCCTGTGCCGCAAAGAGTATAAAAAGAGTGTAAACAAAATGAATTTCCCCGGCACTCAGGGTGGGCCGTTTATGCATGTTATAGCGGCAAAAGCGGTTTGTTTTAAGGAAGCTATGACAGAGGAATTTAAAGAATATCAGAAACAAGTTGTGGCAAACGCCGCCAAACTCGCTTCTTATGTAATGGATCACGGATTTGAAATCGTCAGCGGTGGAACTGACAACCATCTTTTCCTTATCGATTTGTCAAACAAGGGATTAACCGGTAAGGCGGCCGAGAAGGCTCTGGAAAAAGCTGGAATTACAGTGAACAAGAATACGGTGCCTTTTGATGAACAGAGTCCTTTTGTGACATCAGGGATCAGGGTTGGGACTCCCGCGCTTACGACCCGGGGTATGAAAGAAACTGAAATGGAGGAGGTTGGGGCGCTGATGGTAAGGGTTCTTGAAAATATGGAAGATGAAAATGTACTTGAGGAGGTAAGGAAAAAGTCTTTTGAACTTACCCGGAATTTTCCAATTTATATATAATGGGGGCACTTGTTTTTTAGAAAGGCCCGCATATTCTAATTGGAATGGGCGAGTTTTTATTACAGCTCAATCGTCCTTAGGAGTATATGAAAGCGGATAACTGTTATTGATTTTGGAAGATTTATGAATAGACCAAGCTGGGATGAATATTTTATGAAGATAACCCATCTTGTCGCTGAGCGTTCGACATGTCTCAGGCGGCAAGTGGGAGCTATTATAGTTATAAAAAAAAGGATAATTTCTACCGGCTATAATGGAGCCCCCAGAGGGTTGAATCATTGTCTTGATATCGGGTGCTTACGTGAAGA
>JAUXHZ010000323.1 GCA_030621255.1 Candidatus Latescibacterota bacterium | reverse complement strand
AGCAGGTTCTCTTAAAAATCCCCCGGATTCCGCGGGAAAATCAACGCCGGTTTTGCCTCCAAATCCCATTTTCAGAATATACCTGTAGAATTCTCCGGGATCAGAGTTGCATACAGCCTTAATAGTGCAAATATTACTGGAATAGACAAATGACTCTCTAAAAGTTATCCACCCGTAAGGATGATCGTCACGGAAAACGCCGAACTCAAACTTCGTTTCACCTTCTTCTCCGTAAAAAACGTCATAGGGATCCACCCGGCCGCTATCCAGAAGATAGGCGTCGGTAACAAGTTTAAAAGTAGAACCTGGCTCATAATAGCAACTGGATGAATACAATGAATGTCTCTCTTTGCCGGGGAAGTATTCGGAAAGAGCCAATATATCTCCGTTAGAGGGATCAGCCACAATTACCACACCCCCCTCGGCTCCATATTTCCTGACCGCTTTTCTTAATTCAAAATTTACTATCGTCTGTATATCTGAATCGATCGTCAGGAAGAGATCGCCTCCATTGACCGCCTCCATGTGCGGCGCTCCAATCGGCCTGAATGACCCGTTTCTGGCATCATTGCTTACGATAATCCAGCCGTCTTCACCCATTAAAATATCATTAAAAGCAGATTCAACACCGCCGATTGCCTCGCGCTTATGATTTACAATACCGATAAATTGCTCATTGATAGCCTGCAGCGGCATCAATCTTTTATGAACGGGATCAAGACGGACCCCGGGCAGCAAATAGAGTTCTGCCAATTGGCGGGCGGTCAGGCGAAGATCTTTTTTTATAAGAACATACTCTTTATCTCCGGCGAGAAGTTTTCTTATTCGTGAAGGCGTACTATTAGCCACTCCGGCAATATATGCAACAACCTCCTTCTTTTCAGGCAAATCCCTGGGAGTAACACCGAGAGTATATGTGCTGTATGTTACAGCCAGAGGTTTACCTTGGCGATCGAGAATTTTTCCTCTCTTTGCCGATATCCAGAGTTTGTTATGCCATTGGTGTTTAGCTATTTCTTCATATTGTCTATGATGGACTATTTGAATTTTTACAATCCTGAATATAATGACAGACACAACTGCGAGCAGAAATATTACAATAAATCTCAGGCGCCCTTTTGAAAATCTATGTATCATTAATTCTCCGTATTACCAAAAAGAATATTCTTCCGTTCGGTTAAACTGGAAACTTTCTCGGGATCCTCTTCTCCATTTTTAAAAAGGTTATTATTTCTATAGAGAGTTAGTTCACTTATGTTCACTGACGACCCTTGCCTCATTCCCATCTTTTCTACTTCAGGAAGAATCTTGGCCGGAGCGATAAGGGTGTTATAATCAGCCAGCAGCCAAATCTTCTTTTCCCTCAAGAATGTGCGCCTCTTTGAACAATCGCTTATTCCTTCAGAAAGCGAATAGGAATATACGTGAAAGCCGATATAGAGCATTGCGAGGCTGGCGGCAAATCCCAGCATTATCAAAAAATTTAACTGACTAATTTTCCCCGAAAGTATCCTGCTGGTTAATACCTGCAAACTGTAACATTTTTTCCTGCTATTCATCTTGTGTCCTTTCAGCTACACGCAGCTTGGCGCTGCGGGCCCTAGTATTTTCCTCAATCTCCGACGGCGCTGGTAAAACCGGCTGCCTCGTTATAATTCTTAATTTCACTTGTTTATCGCAGGCACACACTGGAAAATCGGGGGGACAAATACAATCTTTCTCTTCGTGTACAAAGAATCTCTTCACAATACGGTCTTCAAGAGAATGGTATGAGATAACAGCGATTCTGCCACCCGTGTTTAAAAGCCTTACGGCCTGCGGCAGAAAACCCCTCAGATTCTCGAGTTCATCATTCGCCCATATTCTGAAAGCCTGAAAAACCCTCGATAGTGTACCGTAGATCTTGTCCGGGTAAATAACTTCTTTTACAGCGTCGACCAGCTGCCTCGTCCGGACTATCTCTTCCAAATCGCGCGTTCTGACTATACTTTTTGCGATCATCCTGTGTCTTCTTTCCTCACCGAATTCTTTTAAAATTCTGCTTATTTCTTCCTGCCCTGCTATGGAC
>JAUXHZ010000239.1 GCA_030621255.1 Candidatus Latescibacterota bacterium | reverse complement strand
ATATCTCTCTCGTGCCATAGAGCGACATTTTCCAGAGCGACGATCGAATTGGAACGCAGAATCCTCGCCATCCCGCTTATCCTCTCCGTAAGGATCGGATTCCTCTTGTGCGGCATCGCGCTCGACCCCTTCTGCCCGGGTGTGAAAGGCTCTTCCGCTTCAGCAACCTCTGTCCTCTGCAGTGCCCTGATCTCAAAAGCCATTTTCTCTAGTGAAGCACCGATAAGAGCTATTGTCGACATATAGCGGGCATGTCTGTCACGCTGTATGATCTGCGTTGTTACACGTGCCGGCTTCAGCCCGAGTTTCTTCATCACAAATCGTTCAACTCCCGGATCGGTATGGGACATCGTCCCTACCGCCCCTGTAAGCTGCCCTACCGAAATACCCTCTATCGCCTCTTGCAATCTCTCAATATTTCTCTCCGTCTCGCAGTACCATACCAATAGTTTAAGACCGAATGTAGTCGGCTCGGCGTGGATTCCATGGGTTCTTCCAACCATCGGAAGTTTTTTATATCTTAACGCCTGATTTTTCAGTACTGTGCGGAATTTCTTAAGCCTCCCGAGAATTTCCATTCCAGCGGACCGGAGCTGACAGGCAAGAGCGGTATCGAGAAGATCCGAGCTTGTCATCCCCATATGGAGATATTTGCCGGCGGGCCCGATATTATCCGCCATGTCAGTCAGAAATGCTATCACATCATGACGAGTTTTCTTTTCTATCTTTTCAATCTTTTTTATGCTGAAATCCGCTTTCGACCTGATCTCCCTGGCCGCTTTTTTTGGAATATACTGATACTCGGCCAACCCTTCACAGTACAGCACCTCAATTTCACGCCATAAATCATACCTGTTTTCATCAGACCAAATCTTTGCGATAGCAGGAATAGAATATCTGGGTATCAAAAGAACCCCCCTTTTTTAATTTCCAAGAATCTCACTAGGCCCTGTCCAGAGATTCGGCAAGTTTTAACTCAACTTTAATATGCTCTCCGTCACGCCAGATACTTACCGCCATGATATCTCCAACACGTTTTCCGAAAATAAGCCTGTTCGCCTGTGTAAAACTACTTACTCTTTTTCCGTCAATCTCAATAATCACATCCCCGAGCCTTAAATCCGCTGTATCGGCAGGGCCGCCCTTTTCAATCTGCTGGACAAAGAGTCCGTTGCTGAAGGGCAGAGAAAGTTTCTCCACCATCTCTTCATCGAGTTCAACCACTCCCAACCCCGTCCATACCTGCCTGAAACGGCCGTAGGTGATGATTTCCTCCATTACCGTTTTGGCGGTATTGATCGGAATAGCAAATCCCATCCCGATAGTATTAGCCTTAGTTTCACCCGAAAGGATAAACGTATTAATCCCAATCACTCTTCCGTTACTCGAGACAAGCGGGCCGCCGCTGTTTCCGGGATTAATTGCCGCGTCGGTCTGTATCATGTTATTAAATACCTGGGCGGCATCCACACCCTGGCGGACATCCCTTCTCAACGCGCTCACAACGCCGGCCGTTACGGTAGGCTGTGTATCATTAAAAAGATAAGTGAAGGGGCTCCCTATAGCGATAACATCCTCTCCAATTTCAAGCATATCTGAATCACCCAGAGGGGCATAAGAATAGCCTGAACCCTGTATCTTCAGGAGCGCGATATCAAAGCCAACCGTCTTGCCCGCTACAGAGGCCTGCATCTCGGTGCTGTCGGGAAGTGTGATATAGATCTCCTCGGCATTTCTTATGACATGTTCATTAGTGAGAATATAACCATCGGGATTGACGATTATCCCGGAACCGAAGCTTGGATATTTTTCTTTCCGGCGCTGGGGTACTCTCCCTGAAAATTGCATAAACCATTCATAGCTCGAACGCGGCCTGTCATAGACCATCTTTGTCTTATAAGCGGTAATTGTAACAACAGCGGGGCTTACACGCTTTCTCGCGGAAACCATCGCGGATTGATTCACATCCGCGATATTTCTTGGATCAAACTCCTCCGAGGGAGCCGGCAGAAAGGGCCTGCTTCGGCTAACCTTCTGAAACATCACAATCGATATAACAAGAAGAGCTATAGAAAGGCCGAAGATTGTCCCCATAACATAGGGGAATGCTCTGGACCACCAAGAATCAAACTTTTTCACAGTCACTCACCTGGAATTACTTTTCAACCTTTTCCCAGTCAGCAAGAAAATTCTCTATCCCAATATCCGTAAGCGGATGCTTGATCAGCTGTTCTATGACTTTGAGTGGGATTGTAGACACATCGGCTCCCATAAGAGCCGCTTCGTACACATGCTGGACACTGCGGATACTGGAAACAATAATCTTAGTCATATATGAATAATTATCAAAAATCGTAACCAGATCGGCCACAAGATCAAGACCCGGCGACCCGACATCATCTATTCTTCCCACAAAAGGGCTGACATAGGTCGCGCCCGCTTTTGCAACTAAAAGGCCCTGGTTCGCTGAGAAACATAGCGTCGCGTTCGTTTTGATCCCTTCCGCATTGAATCTTCCAATCGCCTTTATCCCTTCACGGATACATGGAACCTTAATAATTATATTATCAGCTATTTTACAGAGTTCTTTCCCCTCTTTTACCATACCATCCGCTTCAAGTGAAAGAACCTCGGCGCTGACAGGGCCGGGAACTATAGAACAAATCTCTTTCAGTATATCCCTGAAAGATCCTTCTTCTCTTGAAAGAAGAGTCGGATTCGTCGTAACCCCGTCAAGCACTCCAAGCTCTGCCGCTTCTTTTATCTGCTGAACATTAGCTGTATCAATAAAAAATTCCATCTTTTTCCTCCCTCTATACTCGATTCTCGTAATTCATAAGCGAAAGTTCAGTATACAAGTATCCACGCTGATTCACAACCAATTTTACACACTTCTGCGAGGAGAAAAATGGTTTTGGCGCTTCTTGGATAAGAATCACTTACTTATTTCGTGCGGAGCTTGATTTGAGAAGCCACTTGTCAATTATGTAGCATGGCAAAATAAGTGAAACATATGCAGCAAAATCATATGGATCG
>JAUXHZ010000044.1 GCA_030621255.1 Candidatus Latescibacterota bacterium | reverse complement strand
ACTGGTCAAAGTCGGATAACAACATCTATCTTGTCGCTGAAAACAAATCGTTTGTCAGGCTCTTTAGATATTCTGCCCGCCGCCGGAACTTTAAAGAGCTGCAAACCGGCTGTGATGTGATCTCATCGGGTGATTTTGCCGGCGATAAACCGGTCGCGGTATTTACCGGCTCGTCCGCAGACCAACACCAGAAACTCTACCGCATCGACCTTGAAAAAAATAGTGTAAAAGAAATATATGATCCGGCAAAAGCTCAATATAAAAATATTAGAAAGACAAATGTGAAAGAATGGAATTTTACAACAAGTTCCGGAAAAGAGATCACCGGGCGCGTACACTATCCTCCCGATTTTGATTCTGATAAAATATATCCGTCCATTGTATATTATTATGGCGGAACATCCCCTGTAAGCCGCAGCTTCGGGGGCAGATACCCGAAAAACCTCTGGGCGTCAATGGGATATATTGTTTATGTGCTTCAACCGAGCGGAGCAACCGGCTTCGGCCAGGAATTTTCCGCCCTTCATGTCAATGAATGGGGCAAAATAGTAGCGGACGAGATAATTGAAGGCACGAAAAAATTCCTTAACGATCACCCCTTCGTCGATCCTGAAAAGGTTGGATGCATCGGAGCTTCATTCGGCGGATTTATGACTCAACTTCTCGTCACAAAAACTGACATTTTTGCCGCCGCGATTTCACACGCAGGTATCAGTTCAATATCGAGTTATTGGGGGGAAGGGTACTGGGGATACGCGTATAACGCAGTTTCCGCGGCCAACAGCTTCCCATGGAACAGCCCGGACATATATATCAACCAGAGCCCCCTCTTTTACGCCGACAAAGTCAACACTCCGCTCCTGCTTCTCCATGGAGGGAGCGATACGAATGTTCCGCCCGGTGAGAGTGAACAGATGTACACCGCTCTTAAACTTCTGGGTAAAGATGTTGAATATCTCCGCTTCGCCGGGCAAAACCATTTTATCCTGGACTACAAGAAGAGGATTAAGTGGTCAAACGCCATACTCTCCTGGTTTGATAAATGGCTTAAAGAACAGCCGCAATGGTGGAACGATATCTATCCTCCTATTGACGGCCGGAAAGAAAAACCGGGAATACTTGGAATAAATATAGTAAAGGGCGAGCCCGGGGGTACCTTCCTGGTCGGAGAAATTACCATAGAAAACATACGGAATAATATCCCCGAATGGGATTCTGAATATTACGAATACAAACCCGACATGACAGTTATCTCAGAACTTGTTGAAACCCTTCAAGATATTGAGATTACATGTATTATCGGCACATGGTGCAGCGATAGTCAACGTACGATCCCCAGACTGTGGAATGTATTAGAATCAGCCGGCTATCCACTTTCCGATTTGAAGATGCTCGCTATTACAAGCTCAAGAGCTGAGGAAAATAGTAATATCACAGAGGAAATGCTCAAATGGTCAGATTCCGTGAGGGAATATTACAATATCAAGGCCGTAGCTACCATAATACTGAAAAACAAAAACAAGGAACTCGGCAGAATCGTCGAAACCGTTCATGAATCTGTTGAAAAGGATATAGTGCAAATTCTCACTAAAAATCAGTGATCAGGGAAAGATGCTCAAATTTTAATTGAAAAGATGCCTATTAGGGTTTTTCCAGTACATTATTGTTTTTCGAATCTGCATGTTTTAAAAGAAACGCGAAAATAAGGCCTAACAGGCCCAGTGACGAAAACATGATCTGGCTTGCCGTATAATTTCCGAAGATATCCCTTAATTTTCCATCGGCCCACGGAAACAGGCCGAGCCCTACATTTTGAATCATCGTCATCAAACCAAACGCGGTGCCTATCCGGTTTTTTGATACAATAAGAGGTACAGACGGCCACATTGCCGCAGGTACAAGTACAAACGCGGCGCCTAATACAATCATTGAGTAAATGGGATTAATATGTGTTATCCCCATAATAAGGTGCGCCGGAATCAGCAGGAGTGAACCCAAAATCATAAGTGAAGCACGCTTGCCTACTCTGTCAACCAATAAACCGGCAAAGGGAGCAAATATCATTGAAGCGAACACTATTAGTCCCGCCAGCCCGGGAGCGGTTGAAAACATATGAGTTATATTAAAGAAAACCTGCTGAAAGAAACCACCGCCGGAAGCAACCTGAAGGGGTATCCCCCATTTGTCGTGGAAGAAATCTGAAGCCAAATGCTGGAAAGGGAAAATAGCGCCATAGAATGTCATACAAAGAAATGTCACATACCAGAAAGAAGGATTAAACTTGCCGATATCAGAAAACTGGATTTTTTCCTCAACTTCTCCCTCTTTAAGATCAAGAACCTGACCTCCCTTCTTATCCATAAAGCAATAAACAATATTACTTAGGAGAGATAACACGCAGAATATCACGCCGGCCCAGAGAGCATAAGAAAAATGCCCGAAATAATCAACAATCAGCGCTTCAGTATTGTAGCTGAAAAGTGAACCGAGCCTACTTACAGTCAGAGCTATTCCGAAGGCCAGGGCAAGCTCCTTTCCCTTAAACCATCGTGATATGATAGAACTCTGCGCAACGATCAATGTCTCGGACCCAGCGCCGAAAAAGAACATTCCAACATATACCCACCAGATATTCCGGGCAAAAGCTATTATTAAAGCTCCAATAACTATAAACGATGAAAACAAAAGACTCGATTTACGTGTACCAATTCTGTCAATCAGTATTCCGCCAATCAAAAGACACAATATCGCAGCTACCGAGTAAATAGTCTTTGTCGCACCAAAAGCGGCCCTTGAAACCTCAAACGATTTAATCAGAATCGGAGCTATGGCTGATAAGCCGTCATAAGCGAAGTAGCTTCCATAAGTAAAAAGACTGACAAAGATCAATAGCGTAAAACGAAACGGCTTTCTCGATGGATGAAAAACCCCGGCATTTTCATTCATTAGCAATTTTCTCCCAAACAAGTTTTTAATTTTCAGTCAGCAATTGCTCCACAGTAACAAAAGAAAAATAGAATTGTCAATATATTATCCCCCTACACTCTAACAAATCGAAAATAGTAATGGAATTTATTCGGCCCCTGGTTGTATAATATATATGAAAACGGAGGGGCTGGAGAAAAGTGATAAAAGTTAAAGTGTAAATACTCGCGGAGGTCCGGATGTCCAATAATATCAGGGTTTTACTTGTTGAAAATCACGCGATTCTCAGACAGGGGTTGAAGAGACTTCTTGAGGATGAAGAAATCGCCGTAGTCGGAGAAGCCGAGGATGGGAGAAGCGGAATAGAGCTAGCCGACAAACTCAATCCTGATCTGATTGTAATGGACATAAGCCTCCCTAAACTAGAAGGGATAGAAGCAACACGGCAGATTATAAAAAATCATCCTGGTATTAAAATTGTAATGCTGACTATTCACTCTGAAGAAAGATATGTGTATAAAGCGCTGGATGCCGGCGCGAAAGGATACCTTCTAAAAGAAACAGCGTCGGAAGCCCTGATAGGAGCAATAAAAAAGGTGATGCGCGGCGAGATATTCCTATCTCCGTCTCTTCCCGCTGACCTGTTGGATAATTATCATAAAATGATTAAATCGGGGAAGAATATAGATAAATTCAGCAGATTGACAAACAGAGAAATAGAGATACTTCAATTGATCGCTGAAGGACATACCAGCAAAGAAATCGCTGAAAATTTATATATCAGCGTCAAAACAGTTGAAAATCACAGGGCTAACATAAAAAACAGGATTGATATTCATGACACTGCAGGACTTGTCAGATACGCGATACGAATAGGTCTTATAGAACCCGATATTTGATAAAATAGTGTATTTCCCCTATAGACATTGTATTGGAATTAATGTATCATGATTATGACTTAAGAAAATGATTTGTCGGGACTGATAAAGAAAATAAGCAGTATGTTACGGAAGAATTGTTTGAAGTTAACAACCATTACAGTTGGGAGCCGAATAACAAAGAGCCGTTATGGATAAATTTGAAATAAAGTTTGCCGTTTGGATTTGTTGGGAGGTTTTTCCCTTCCTACCATAAAACCCCATCTCTTCCCCTAGGAGATGAGCCGCTTATTCGGGAAAGACTTCCACCTGATTTATATCAGGGAACCTGCCACGCTCCACTGAGAGTCCCTTAGGATCGCTTTTCATTTCCATAGGAGTTAGGGTTAAAGCCAAACGGCATTTTTTTGCCGTTTTTTATATTTTTTAGTGGATTCAAGTAACAATTGCGGCTCAATCGTTGTTGACATACCCTTTTTCTTATTCTAAAGTAGCTCAAGTGGGATATTTCCTTTTTTGAACAAATACTTATCGTTTCCAATTAATAAAGGATAGGGCTAATTGACTGAGAAGCTTAGTTGGCGGGAAAAAAGGATGCGCATAGAATCAGATTTGACCGATTGCTTTACTAGCATGACAGGGATAGGGAAAAAGGATTTCTCAAGGATCTTTTTTCACATAACTTCTCCCTCTCCTATAGGCGATTTCAACAGTCAATATCTGGCAGGGGAAAAACAGCTTGAAGAAATATTTATTGCGCTGGCTGAAAAAACCGGGCTGAATGAGGAGAAAGTGGATTCCCATTATGACAGGAATGAAACCTTCTCTCAATTTGGCGAACATCTCCTTAGATCCGGCGCTTACAAAAAGACCGAAAAGTGATTATGAGAAAGAATACAACCTTTATTTTTCTACTGCTATTTGTAGCCGCCCTATTTTCAAACGCAAATGCCCTAATTAATCGGGGCAGAGGAATATTATTCTTTGAGCGGGGCCATTACTGGATTGAACTGACATTTCATACGCCCGAGGGAGATATCTGTACGCCGGAACATATTGATCCTTCACATTTTACAATACTCAACCTCAGCGATTCAGAACCGGAGGGCTTTTCTCCAACGAGAATAAAAGTTGATCCCGTAAATCGTGCGGTTATTCTTTCTTCCGGAAAACTTAAAGGGAAAAGATGTTATAGAGTTATTTACAGAATAAATAAAAGTGATCATATTGTTTTTGACCTTATTTGTGATCCATTCTACTTTAAGCCATCAGAGAATAATTGCGGATGTAAATCTTTTTTCACTCGCCACATTGCTCCTGCGTTCTCTAAAAGCGGCAATCATTATAACCTTAACCGTCTCAGTTACGGATATGAGCTTTCGGAAAACAGAGTAACTTCGGAAATAGCTATCCAGCCTCAATTTAAAATGGGCGGGTGGGGATTCAACCCTGCACTCCAGTGGGACAGAGTAACATATCACTCTTCCGGTAACACATACTCCGCGGTAAGACGAACCTTAGATATGGAATTATTACATTCCGTCTGGGTAAAGGAACTGAGATATACTTTACTCATCTCCTATGATCACAATTATATCACTTCCACGAACCAAACCAATGGAATACCAGCATTTTCCCAAACTATTTCGGCTGAGGGAATAGTCCGGCTTGATTACTTCTTCGACAATCTTAATAAATTTTGCTACAGCGTTTTTAAAGGTGTTGATCTTGGATTCGGATATTCATGGTACAATTCAAATGATAAAGAAGTCTGGGGTAAATCGGGATTTAATACAACTACCCCTTTTCTAAGAACACGCCTGACATGGACCCTACTTTATGGTTTGCAGTTTTCTTATTCATTGATATCTTCTTTCCCATCATCCTTGAATGATAATTTCGAAGAATTTCATCAGATTCGAATGAGACTTCTTCTAAGAGAGATAGTTACCGCGCAAAAACGGAAATCGTATCACCCTGATCTCGAATTTGTTTTTGACACTGGAAAAAGACTTCCATTTTTCATAGAGGAGAGAAAGATCTCTCTTGGTTTTACATTCGACCTTTTCCCCTGGTAAAACCCCTTCTTTGCTGTCCAATTATTCCGAAACCCGGACAATACATTTTCTTGTCCGGGGGCCATCGAATTCACAGAAAAAAACCGATTGCCAGGTACCCAAAACCAGTCCCCCGTCTTTAATAAGTACAAACTCCGAAACCCCTACGGAGGAGGATTTTACGTGAGAATCGGAGTTTCCCTCCGCATGCCTGTATTCCCAACCGGCGGGGACGATCTTTTCCAGTGTTCTGGAAATATCTACCGCGACATCAGGATCAGCTTTTTCATTTATTGTAACGGCTGCAGTTGTATGAGGAACAAAGATATGGCAGACACCATTGTCGATTTCACTTTCAGTTATTATTGCCCTGATCTCCTCTGTTATATCCCGCAGTTCATTCCGCCTCTTTGTTATTACCGTGATCTCTTTAAACATTTTGACCCTCCACTGTTAAAAATATTCATTTACCTTACCGGATTATTGATTGTACAACAAATCATAAATGATGGAAGTGTTAAAAAAGGCTGGTATTTATAACTGATATCGTGTATACTTTATCGCGATTAATTGTTTCTCTTAGATAATGGGCTCAAGGAGAATTTCTTAAGGAAAAATATACCGCTGCTTATGAAATATCGTTAAAGTTCGTTTTTCGCCTTTTCTTATCAGGCAACCCTGGAATGACATAGGCCCGAGTTCGAGCTTTCGCCCCTGGCGGCTTTGTAGATGTTGTCTGGTATCTCATGGCACTGGTAGTAACGAAGCGAGGTGAGTCGAAAATAATCAGTTAGGGGATATTTAATCCTACTATATTAACTTAACGCCGCAACCTAATGGCAAAGAAAGGAATTCAGAGAATGGCAAAGAATATTTATGTCGGCAACCTCCCGTTTTCAACCAGCAATGAAGATCTTAACGAACTTTTCGCAGCATTTGGAGAAGTCTCTTCAGCCAAAGTTATCAGGGACAAATTCACCGACCGCTCAAGGGGATTCGGATTTGTTGAAATGGAAAATGATGAAGAGGCTGACAAGGCTATAGCAGAATTAAACGGCAACGAAATCGAGGGAAGAGCTTTAAAAATCGATGAAGCCAAACCACGCAGAACCAGCGGTAGAGACGAGTAATTAACGTAAAATTTTAAACCGCAGTTTTGTCATATAAAAAGAAAAAGCGGGGGATTCGGTCCCTCGCTTTTTTGTTATATACACTCATGGGCTTCCGCGCCGGAGTACTACTTTTGCAAAAAACGGAATACCCTATAACTTGCCAGTAGATTGATAAAACGGGGCCGACGAGACTCGAACTCGCGACCTCCGGCGTGACAGGCCGGCGTTCTAACCAAACTGAACTACGACCCCATTCAAACAATCAACTGTAATACACTAAAATATATTCCGCATAAGCTAAAAAAGAAACAGCTTTTACTGCTCCTTCCATATATTAATAATAAAGAAAATAAACAAAGTCAATTGAAAATATATCAACTGCTTTGGATTAGCATTTCTCATTTTCCCCATATAAAAGACTATTTACAACTGCAGCTGCAGCGGAGAAAATGCCTCGGGTTATAATTACTGTTTTTTGTTCAGACACGAGGTTAACCGAATAAGGCCAGTCGGAAACTACTATAATATCCGATTTTACACTCATTGCGGTAATTAGATCCTTCGAAACAGGTTTTCTGCACAGCAGGAATAGAACTTCCTTATAATTCTTTCGTTTCGTGTGAAAGGCAAGTTCAAAA
>JAUXHZ010000342.1 GCA_030621255.1 Candidatus Latescibacterota bacterium | reverse complement strand
AGGTTCGCCCCTTCCATAAAGAAGGGGCGTTTTTCGTTAAGATATTTCTCGTAACGTGAAAGATTAAGCTCTGAGGGGTCCTGTTCAACCTGGCCGAAATCCGGGTTTATTGTAGCGTTAAGGGTCATATTGCTTGTTATCCCGTATTTGATATCGGCTCCCATACGGGCGCTGAGGCTAGGTTCATTCTTAAACGGATTATCGCCGGGATCGCCCCATGTCTCAATGCCGCCGACTGTATAGGGAAGAATTTCCAGGTTTCTTGATTCGGGCAGGTTCTTAAGCCCATTAAGATCGCCAAAGAGAGATACGAACTGATCGACATCCTTGGAGAGTGAGCTCCAGAGTGATAATTCTTTGTTTCGCAGGATTTCTCTTCCAATCTGAAGACCCCAGATATTCTCTTTGTCCGAGTGGATGGAGTAACGGAGCTGACTGAACGGTATACAGAATTCAGCAACCCAGCAATCTTTATTGATTTTTGTTGCCACACCCCATACAGCATTCCAGTTAATGTCACTCTCTGTATCTTCAGACCACATACAGTCCTGTTTTACTCCGGCGGGATTGACTGAAAATTGAAAGGCTGTGCGGTTATCGTTGTAGCTGTCAAACGCGATGTGCAGCCAGTCGGAAGGTGTATGTTCGTCGTCTCTTCTGGCAAGTCTGGCCGATATTTGCTCGGGACATGAATCATACGCTATAATACCGGCATATATATTTTCATCATCGTATAGTATTCTCACCGTCGTTTTTTCGCTGGAGGGCATTCCGTCATTTGGCTCATTCTGAATAAAGTTTGTTCCGGACGGCGCCATGCTCCAGTCGTTTTCATCCAGAATGCCGTCTAAACGGATTCCGCCGTTTTGAATCTTTACAGCGTTGAGAACACAGGGTTTTCCTTTGCTTCGTAGAGGCACAGCCGTACTATCACTGTCCGGCGAGGGTGACCGGCAGAATGCTGTGGAGGAAAAAATCAGATTTATTCCGAGTGCCAGTGAAGCTAACAGAAAAAAACGCTTCGCTGGTGCAGTACGTTCAGCAACCATTATCATATATATAGTATAAGGTTTAAGAGGGGAAAAGGTTTCAAAAAAACGTGAAAATATGAAGATTAAATTTTTTAAAGCGGAAAACCTAACTATCTAAGAAGAATTGCTTTGCGGCTTATGCTACCGCTCCGGGTTTTCAGCCTGTAAAGATAGATGCCGCTCGCCAGATTCGCGGGGCGCCACTCTATGGAATAAGATCTCGCTTTAAGGGTTTTGTTGATAAGGCAATCTACTTCGCGTCCCGTTATATCGTATACGCGAAGGTCTACATGCTCCTCACTCTTCAGAGAAAAACGAATTTTAGTGGATGGATTAAAAGGATTCGGAGCATTCTGGGCTAGAGTGAATAAGGGAAGCGGGTTGTCTGAATCAGTAGTATCCTTCACGATTATTGTGTCCCTGTATGTATAATGATCGTGAGATGTCACGGTTAGCACAAGTGAATCAACGCCGGCGGGAATTGATGAAAATAGATTTAATGAAATGTTTCCCGTCCCATCCGCGCAGCCGTTCGCGTAGCAGACCCCATCGCGGTACAGCGCGCCGAGAGAACCGCTAACATCTGTTTCCACAGTAAAGAATGTGTCGGAGCGGTTGATCGATGCAGCATGATTCACGGAAATTTGCGTGGGGGTGTCTGTCCACCCGTCCATAGCGGGGTCCCCGAGGAGATTAAGGGTGTAGAAGCACCATCTGTGCGCTCCCGGCTCGTATTCATCCGGAAGGTCGATAAATGGAACAGTTTCGTCTTTGGATCGTTGATTTGCCGCTCCAAGGGTTGTAATCCCTTCGGTAAATA
>JAUXHZ010000061.1 GCA_030621255.1 Candidatus Latescibacterota bacterium | reverse complement strand
TGACGCTTCGATTTATAGAAAACCAGGGAATTACTACTTTCTGCGCGCCGCCGACGGCCTATAGGCTATTTGCGCAGTTGCCTCTGGAGGAATACGATCTGTCCTCGATAAGGCACTGTATGAGCGCGGGGGAGCCATTAAATCCGGAAATAATTAATGTATGGGAAAAGGCGACAGGGACAAAAATATACGATGGATATGGGCAAACTGAAACGGTGATTCTTTGCGCTAATTTCAGATGCAAACCTGTAAAAATAGGGTCTATGGGGCTTCCCGTTCCGGGGTTTGATCTTTCTATTCTGGATGAAGACGGGAAGGAAGCGCCGGTTGGAGAAGAGGGGCATATTGCTGTAAGGGTAAAACCGGAAAGACCAATTGGTTTGTTCAAGGAATACTGGAAAAACCCTGATGGAACGGATAGTGTATTTGAGGGCGATTTTTACTACACCGGGGACAAGGCTTATAGAGATGAAGATGGTTATTATTGGTTCATTGGAAGAGCGGATGACGTAATACTTTCATCGGGTTACCGTATAGGGCCTTTTGAAGTTGAAAGCGCTCTTATAGAGCATCCCGCGGTCGCTGAAGCCGCTGTAGTAGCTGCTCCGGATGAAATCAGGGGAGAAATAGTCAAGGCCTTCGTTATTCTTGTTGAAGGGTTTGAACCCAGCGATGATCTTGTTAAGCAACTGCAGGATCATGTAAAGAACGTAACAGCGCCCTACAAGTATCCCAGATCGATAGATTTTGTGAAGTATTTACCGAAGACGGTTAGTGGTAAAATTCGGCGAGGTGAATTGAAGAAGAAAGAATGGGCAAAGGGCAAGGACGATAAAAAATGAAGGGTGTAACACAATGATAAAGGACAGCATGAAAAAGAAAAAGTTAAGCTACGCTTTCACTTGTTCTGAGGAACCATTGATAGGTGAAACAATAGGAGATATGTTTGAGAGGATAGCAAAAAAATATCCCGATAATGAAGCGCTGGTTTACGTTCCGGATGATTTGCGCTACACATACGCTGAATTCTACAATATTTGCCGTAAAGCGGCAAAGAGTCTTATGGCAATGAATGTCCGCAAGGGTGACCGTGTGGCGATATGGGCCACCAATTATCCTGAATGGGTGATAACCCAGTTTTCAACCGCTTTGATAGGCGCGATACTTGTGACGGTGAACCCGGCCTACAGGACGCATGAGCTGAAATATGGGCTTAAGGACTCTGAAACGCAGACACTGTTTTTAATACCCGAATTTAAATCTTCGAAGTATGTGGATATGATTTGTGAAGTTGTTCCGGAGGTTAAGGCCTGCAAGCCGGGCGAACTGGAATCCAAAGACCTCCCATTTTTAAAAAATCTTGTATTAATCGGCGGGAAAGAACATCCGGGAATGTATTCATGGAAAGATTTTCTAGAACTAGGCGATGAGATTAGCGATGATGATTACCAGCGCCGTCGTATGGAATGTGATTTCGATGATGTTATTAATGTTCAATACACTTCAGGAACGACCGGGATGCCGAAGGGGGCAAGCCTTACACATCATAACATTCTTAATAACGGTTACCATGTTGGTGAAACAATGCGGTTTACTAATAAGGACAGGCTTTGTATACCGGTACCTTTCTATCATTGTTTCGGAATGGTCCTTTCCAATCTGGCATGTGTTACTCATGGAGCTACCATGATTATCCCGAGTGAGTACTTCGACGCTGAAGCGGTACTCAAGACAGTTGAGAAAGAGCGGTGCAGCGCTCTTCACGGTGTTCCGACAATGTTTATAGCGGAATTGGCCAGCCCCGAGTTTTCCAAGACTGATTTTAGTAGTTTAAGGACTGGTATAATGGCTGGCGCTCCATGCCCTGTTGAAGTTATGAAGCGCGTGAACGATGAAATGAATATGAAAGAAGTTACAATAGCCTACGGCCAGACGGAAACATCACCTGTCGTAACTCAGACTCCGAATAACGATACGCTGGAAAGACGGACTGAAACTGTAGGCCCGCCAATTCCTCATACGGAAATCAAAATTATTTCACCGGAGACCGGCAAAATAGTCCCTGCGGGAGAACAGGGGGAGCTTTGCTGCCGTGGATATCAGGTGATGCGCGGTTATTATAACAATGCTGAAGCTACAGAGGAGACTATCGACAAAGCGGGTTGGATCCATACAGGAGATTTAGCAATTATGGATATGGACGGCATCTTCAAAATCACCGGGCGTATTAAAAATATGATTATTCGTGGAGGAGAGAATGTTTATCCGCGGGAAATAGAAGAGTTCCTTTTTACAAACCCTAAGATAAAAGATGCCCAGGTCTTTGGGGTGCCATCCGAAAAAATGGGGGAAGAAATCTGTGTCTGGATACAGCTCAAAGAAGGGGAAGTGGTAACGGAAGAGGAAATTAGAAAATTTTGCAAAGGTAAAATAGCTTATTACAAGATTCCCCGTTATGTCAAATTCGTAGATGAATTTCCCATGACTGTTACTGGAAAGATACAGAAATTTAAAATGAAGAAAATGGCCGTTCAGGAGCTGGGGTTGAAAGAGGGATAAGAAACTGGAATCGGTCCCCGCGGCTAATACGGCCTTCCCATTGAGACTCCTAGAGCCTCCGCGGTTTTTACACTCTGCCCGTCGGGATCTATGTGGTTTAGTTCTTTAATAGCTTCTTTTATATCGGCAGATTTAATAGTACGCCCTTTGAGACATACCATTTTGCCGAACTTTCTTTCAGCTATGAGATTTGCCGCTTCGACTCCGAACCGTGTTGCCAGGATACGGTCAAATGTAGTCGGTGTGCCACCCCGTTGAAGGTGTCCGAGGACCGCCACGCGAGTTTCAAGTGCGGTACAGTAGGATATTCTCTCAGAGACCCAATTGGCCAACCCTCCGAGTCTGCCGGGAGTTCCGTCGGGGCCGGGTTGTTTTATATATACCTTGTTCCCTCCCTTCGGATACGCGCCCTCGGAAACTATAACTATACTGAATTTTTTCCCCGCGAGTTTCCGTTTATGTATATGCTTACAAACTTCGTCAAGTACAAAGGGAATTTCTGGTATAAGTATAACGTCGGCGCCGCCGGCTATTCCGGCTTCGAGCGCTATCCAGCCGCAGTCTCTTCCCATTACCTCAAGAATGAGAACGCGGTGATGGCTTTCAGCCGTTGTGTGCAGTTTATCGAGCGCGTCTGTGGCGCACGCGACAGCACTGTTGTAGCCGAAAGTAACGTCCGTTACTCCGAGGTCATTATCTATCGTTTTCGGGACCCCGATTACATTAACCCCTTTCTCGCGAAGGGCCTGGGTTATCTTCATTGTTCCATCCCCGCCAACCGCTACAACAACATCCAGTTTTTGTTTTTTTATATTTTTAATAATATCCGGGAGAACATTCTCAAATACGATGATACCCCCCTTCTTTACGGGATAGTGCATTGGATTTCCGCGATTGGATGTTCCCAGAATGGTGCCGCCTCTAAGCTGCAGGCCGACAACATCATCCGTGGTTAATTCTTTGAAGCTGCCGGAGAGAAGGCCGTCGAAGCCGTCCTTAATGCCGAGCACTTTCCAACCGTAAATATTTGTCGAAGCACGGACAAACCCGCGTATTACGGCATTTAGTCCCGGGCAGTCCCCGCCGCCGGTAAGTATTGAAACTATCTCTATCTTTTTCTTACGTTTTGAAATCTTTTTTCCTTTTTTGACTGGACTCATAATAATTCCTTTCGATTTAATGCCTGTAGTATATTCTATTTATTCGGAAAATTCCTCAAGATATTTAATAAAAAATCATCTCAGGTCTTTTAAAGATTGCATCTTGCAAATGTCTTGCATAGAGAGAGACTTTAGTCCTATTTAGGTTCTTCAAAATAGAGAGTTGTTCCCCATAATTCCTTTAAGTTCCTTTAAAAGCCTCGTTGTTGCCGGTCCTCAGAAAGCCTGAATTGATGCGCAAAACGGGGATTTCCGGGCTTTTGTTCAAGCAGCAGATTTCAGGGAAAGTGAAAGACGTGACTTAAGTCCCGGCATATGGTATACCCTTTGCCATTCACAGAAAAACCAGGAAGAATCTGCCGGGTATTATCGGCACGATAAAAGATTTTGGGCAATTCCTTCAGTAGTAGAACAGGCAGCCACGGGATAAAACAGAAAACCGGAGGAAGAAAAAGGAGGACAGTTGAATGAAGGCTGTTATTAAGAGTGTGATCGTATTTTCACTCTTCTTGTCAGCTTCTACCTGTGTTTTCGCGCAGGCACCCGCGTTAGAGGGTAACATGGAAGCAAGCAAGATTGTAACGGATGAGAAGAATAATGAAGTTGCTGTACCCGCGGACAAGGTTGTTCCGAATGATGTTGTTGAATACAGGCTTAGATACCGTAATACGGGTAAAAGTTCAGCATCAGGGGTAGAATTGATCGGACCTGTACCTCAGGGAACTGTATATATCGATAAATCCGTGTCAGGCAGCAGAGGGGTTACGGCATTGTTCAGTATTGACGGCGGGAAAGCATATCATTTGCCCCCCGTCACTTACGTGTTCTTAAATGAGGATGGAAAAGAAGAAAAAAGAGAAGCAACTTCTGACATGATCACTCACATCAAATGGAGAATGAGCGAAGAACTGGAAGCCGCCGGCATTGTTACAACATCTTACCGCGTGCGGGTTGAGTAACTGGATAAAACTTTCTTCTGTTTCCCGGGCATAGCGCGTGCTGACGGTCTGCAGACGAAGATTTTATCTATGGCTTTTCGGACTTCAACTTAATAGATGGCGTTTTATTTAGGAAAAGGAAGGTGAAATTATGGCACTGAAAAGATTAGCTGGACTGGTGCTTATGGCCCTGCTGGCCACATCGCTGATGGTTGTGGCTACAGCGCAGGCTCAGACGCCGGCCGGAACAACAATCCGGAACCAGGCTTCAGCAACATTTCAGGATCAGATTGGCAACACTTATACGGCAACTTCAAACGAAGTCACCACGATTGTGCTGCCTGTATATGGCGTTTCTGTTCTTCCGGATGATTCCGGAGAAACTCCGCCGACAACACCGGCAATGGTGCAGACTGCCATACCGGGCCAAACGATATATTACAGTTATAATCTTTCAAACAGTGGTAACGATAATGATACTTATTCGATCGAGCCTCTTCTGGACGCGGTTAATACTACAATGATACTCGGGCTCGGCAGTGTTACTATCTATCACGATTTAAACGGTAACGGGGTTCTTGATGGCGGAGAACCTACAATTTCTTCCGGGGGCACCCCTGGAAATATCGGGCCGATAGCGGCCGGCACTACGGTTAATCTTCTGGTGTCGTATCAAGTGCCTTCGGGCGCTGCAACTGGAGAAGTCGGGTATGTTGGAATACAAGCGACTTCAGCCGGCGACGGGACTCAAGTTGATACTCGCAACTATCACAGAACAGATGTTGTGAGTGATGCCTCAATTACGGCTTCAATGTCGGGACTGCCGGCAAATGTGAATCCTGGAAATACGGCAACCTATACCGTAAGCGGATCAAATGTTGGTAATGATGTCGCTAATGGAGTAACAGTACCGTCAGTAACATTGACAGGTGTTCTCATTTACGATGTTCTTCCTACCGATCCCTCAAGCGGGAACCCGCTTGCTTTGTCCGGGCTGCCCTCCGGAGCGCCCGCAGGCGGAACAGTGCTTTATCTGCCGACCGGAAGTTCGACGGCCGGATCTCCTGAAACCTGGGGCTGGTCACTAAGCAGCGCCGCGGGGGATATAGCATTAGCGTATATAACAAATGGGAATATGACAATTGGCCAAAACTACAGTTTTATTTATGATGTAGTTGTTCCAGTTAGTATGCCTGCCGGAATAATCAACAATGATGGATCTGTAGCATATATAGATAACAACCCGGGTACTCCCGATCCGATTATCGTTACAACTAATAACACTCAGATCAATGTTAATACGTTGGCTGATGTGCTTATTGGTCCGAACGGGTCACCGGGAGCCGGAACGCCTCCGAATTACGATGATGATTCCCAGGCTGTAGCGCTGGCATACGCGAATACATCGGTGGATTTTGTTAATAGTGTCAGAAATGACGGGAATGCCGCGGATGAGATAAATATTATGCTGGATGCCACTTCTACTATACCAGCTGCGTGGAGTGTTCAATTCTTTAGAAATGATGGCGTAACGCCACTTTCGGATTCAGGAGCTGACGGCATAGTTGATGTTGGTTCTGTCGGCGCCGGAGCGACTGTGAACTTTATAGTCAGAGTTTCGATTCCTAGCGATGCTGTTGCCGGAGGCCCATATCTGGCTGTTGTTAACGCGGAATCCGCGAATGACCCAACGGTATCGAACCTTACGACAGATGAGATAATACAGGTTAATCCAGCTGCCGTTGATATCGGGAACTATGATGGAGCGGCCGGTATAGATAATACCCCGGTTAATCAAAACACCGATCCCGGTTTGAACGTCGATTTTCCTCTCGACATTGTAAATACAGGCGGTTCGAGTGACAATTTCGCGCTTTCAGCGA
>JAUXHZ010000179.1 GCA_030621255.1 Candidatus Latescibacterota bacterium | reverse complement strand
TTTAGCGCTGCCCTTTGAATAATCTTCCTCATAAGCCGAACCAACCGAATCGGAACCGGCAGCGGCAATCTTTTCAGCTTTAAGCACTTTCCATTTCCCCGGATATGAAAAACTCCCGCCCAGTGAAAGATCAGTGCTGAAACTAGTCGATACTATTTCCTTCTCCTTTGGATCTATTGATTGATTCAGGCTAAGTGAAACAATATTCCCGATAGAAGTGCGAACATTACTGCTTATATTGGAAAAACGGTTATCCTCGGCGGCATCAGGATTATAATTCCCACCAAGATTCCACGTTATCATATTATTCTTTTTAACCAATTCCTCATTTTCGAGCACCTTTAAGTCAAGTATATTCCTGACTGAATACCTTACATTCCTTCTTTCAACCTGCCCTTCTCTAAGCTTCGGAGTATATGCGTAAGTGACGGAAGGATTGAAAGTATGTCTGATCCCGCGAATTGATCCCATCTTCGGATAAAATGTTCCATAGAGAGTGGTTCCAATCCCGGAATTAAGGCTCATTGAAAACTCACTCTTAGTTTTATCTATAAACGAGTTCGGATCAACCAATGACGTGTCAATATTTGAATAACTGATATCTGAATAATTCCATCGCATTGACACTGATGGAGACAAATTCAGGAAGAGCAATTTATGCTGCTGGCTCAAAGAAACTCCTGAATTGGCCGAAATACTGGTACTCTTTTTCGCTTCGCTTTCTTCCGTCGCACGTTTTGCTGAAAGATTAGGAGAAAAGGCAACACTTCTCAGCATTCTCTCCAGGATACTCCTCTTGGCTCCATTATGCTTTGTACCAAACCAGAGAGAAATTCGCGGAAAATTAAGTGTAAGGGAGGGCATTGTGCCTGAAATCCTATTAGTATATGGGTTATCTACATTCAATTTCTGGTTGCGGCTTGCCGACAGGCCGAACCTTGTTCCTCCCCAGCTTTTATTGAAACTCGCGCTTGAATATATTCTGCGATCAACGATATTCTTGACATCTTCCGCTCTATGCAGAGCACTCTGCGCCTGATCGCTGCTTACAAATCTAAGATTGCTTCTAAAGGAAGCGGACTTCCCAAATTTCTGGCTATGGGAAGAATTCACAGTCCATTCACTTGCTTTGTTCTGGAAATCCCTCATAAAATTCAACCTAACATTACCATCTAACATATATCGAATTTTGTACCTATTATCCAGTTGAATCCTGAAATTCTGAGATTCGTTAAAATCTGTTTTCACGGTGAAATCAGTATAATCATTTGTGGCCCAATAATAACCCAATCCCCTTATAAATCTGCCATCTCTGCTGTTCATACCAATATCAAAATTGGGTTTTAAGATTCCAGAATGCCTGTCATGCCTGATTGAATTGGCCATAAATGGAAGGTAGAAAACAGGAATTTCACCAATATAGAGTTTGATCGGACCCGAAACAACCTTGTCACCGATATATACCTTCATCTTATTGGCACGAAGTGAATAGTGAGGTTTTTTTAATTCACAAGTTGTATAAATCGAATCATAGACCTTCAGAATATCGTCGCCATCTTTGAATATATGTTTACCCCGGTAATACCCCTTGTTATATTGGGTTGAACCATCTACAACAATACCGCCTCCTCCCATATCGTATCCCATTTCATATCCATACATCTCCTGATCACTCTCTTCCAGCACAGGCGTTCCTTCTGCTTTGAGAATATTCATTTTTGAGTTAAAATCGATATGATCCGCTGTTAACGTGTTGTTTTCGTAAAACAAGCTGGCTTTATTGTCAAGGCTCAGTTCCTCAGTATCTGCAAAATACTCTATATTAACGCCACCGTACTTGATCTTCCTGCTCTCGGCATTGAAATCACGATATTTTAGAATCGTATCCATCTTCGCGGCCAAACTGTCGATCGTCTCACTATCATTTATATGAAGGTATTTATATAAACCATTTGCGTTGCCTGAAACACGGACATAGGTCAGATCACCATATTTAAATTTGAAAAACATACTGTCACCTGTAGAATAGTTATTCGATACCTTGTTCTTCTCACTTTCGATCGGATAGTACATCGCTTTAGCGTTTCCAAATATTTTAACTGAGTCGACATTTTCTTTAGCCAGGTGAATAATCACAGAATCACCCTCAATCCAGGAATCCTTCCACCAATGTGACCCCTCCGGCGGAGCCTCCGTAAGACGCCCCTCTCCAGGAAGAACAATACGGTTAACTTCTCTTTTATCGTACCAGAGTTCAATACTGCTACCATACATGCTCGACAACCCGCTTGAGGCTTCCGGTTCTCCTAGGAGTTCAATATAACCCTCATCGTTAAAAATAACTGCGGAATCGCAAGTAGCCCTGGTCTCACCTTTAATTAATTCTACATTCCCTACAGCCATTCCAACATTTCTATCAAGATTAAATTGCATTTGCCCGGCTTTAATCCGCCCGGGGAATTTCTGGCTCTGATCAAAAGTAAGAACAGGCCCTGTATTCATAACGACTTTCTGTTTCCCCCTCTGGTAACAAGCGTGAGCTCCTGCAATCGCGTAATCTTCAACAAGGTTTACCAAAACAACATTTCCATAGGCGTCAGCCGTCTCCGTCACCCTGTCATAATAAACAGTATCAGCGTACAACACCCTTGTACTGTCCGAAAGCTGAACATCACCTGTTAAAAGAGCCTCGTTTTTTTCCCTGTCATATCTGGCCCTCTCGCACAAAATTTCCATCCCAACATCCCGGCACCGGACATTTTCCTTTATGAAAAGGGTCTTTTCAGTTCTAAAGTACTCTCCCACATCTCCAAATATCTCCATGGTACTATCTACGGCATGAACTTCGTTTCTCAGAACAAAGCGTTCTTCCTCCACATAATATTTCCCTTTCATGGAAGTAATTGTAGCTGTCTGATGATATATGCGAACAGTGTCACTTAAATAAATAACCTGATTGCCATTTTCTTCCCTGAACTTTAAATGCCCTGCTTCCAATTTATAGAAAGCTGAATCAGCTCTGGCGCCGCTATCCTCAATTTCAGAAGGGAGGGAATAAGCCGCCGGGCAACCCAGCGCCGCAGTAATCACATATGCCGCAAAAAATATTATATTTGTCAAAGATCTGTTCAATTGCAATTCTCCATCCAGCCTCTTTTATTAATCTTCCTATTTGCGGTTAAACGCCAGCATAGCAGCACCCAGGAAGGATGCCTTGTTACCCAGCTGGGCCTTAACAATTCGTACGTCCAGAAATATATCATTCATGACATGCTCAGCAAATGACTCGCGCGCGGGCTTCAAAATTAAATCGCCGGCTCCGGAAATCCCGCCCCCGACAGCTATCACTTCCGGATTAATCATATAGACAGCATTTACCAAACCTATCCCAAAATACCATCCTGTCCTCTCCAGAGCTTTTATCGCAATTCTGTTGCCGCCTTCCGCTGCCTTGGTTATATCCTTCACACTCAATTGTTCGACACCCACAAGAGAATTTCCGCTTTCCTGCTCCAGCATTTTTTTCGTTCTTTTTACAATGGCGGAGGAACCGATGTAAGCCTCGAGACAGCCTCTGTTTCCACACCCGCATAACTTTCCTTCCACCTTGATCAGTGTATGTCCTATTTCTCCAGCCTGTCCTGAAAACCCCCGGTGTATCCTGCCGTTTATTATTAACCCTCCACCAACGCCTGTTCCCAGAGTAACACACATAAAATGTTTTACTCCTCTTCCAGCGCCGAAGCAAAATTCCCCG
>JAUXHZ010000087.1 GCA_030621255.1 Candidatus Latescibacterota bacterium | reverse complement strand
GACCTTGGAACTGCGTGGGAATGAAGAAGATAGCAGAGTTGGATATGCAATTACATATCCTTTCAGAGGGGATCCAAGAAAGGTTGAACATTCATATAGAGGGTATATCGGCCCCTTGGACATGGATGAACTTGAAAAATTTGATGTTGGTTTAGAACAATCTATCGACCTCGGCTGGCTGAGATTCCTTAGCGTTTTAGCGCTGAAAAGCATGATGTTTTTGAGGAAGTTCATTCCGAACTACGGATGGGTAATTATTCTGATGTCCGTTATAACAAAGATCTTATTCTACAGACTGACGCACAAAAGCTTTAAATCTATGAAGGACATGCAGAAACTACAACCAAAGATCAAAGAGTTGCAGAACAAATACAAAGATAACAAGGAAGAGCTCAACAAGCGGACGATGAAACTTTATAAGGAGGCAGGAGTAAATCCCTTAGGGGGATGTTTGCCGCTGATTTTCCAGATGCCGGTATTTATAGCGTTGTTTGGGGCGTTGAGAAACACGATTGAATTGAGAAATGCTCCCTTTATGTTGTGGATTAATGATCTTTCGTCCCCGGATGTGTTGTTCAACTTCGGCTTTACGGTTCCCTTTTTGGGGGACTCATTCCACCTGCTCCCTATTTTGATGGGAGGGGCAATGGTGTTGCAATCAAAACTTGGAGGTTCTCCAACGGGAGGGTCCGCGCCGCCGGGGCAAACGAAAATGATGACAACTATGATGCCGATTCTGTTTACATTTATGTTTTACAGTATGCCGTCGGGGCTGGTGCTTTACTGGATAGTTAACAACATATTAACAATTCTTCAGCAATATTATGCGCACAGGCAGTCTGAGAATGAGGAAGGCCAGCTAGAACAGGCCAAAACTGATTAATAGGGAAGAGATGGAAAATTTTTCGAATAGCATTAAAAGATCGTCATACTTTTCGAGACAGGAGCGGTGAAGATGATAGAAAAAAAGAAAAACACCAATAAACCGTCGCTGGTTGAAGCAACCGGCACTAGTGTAGAAAAAGCATTAAAAAAAGCCCTGAAGATAATGGGGACAAGCATAAATAATGTGGAAGTAGAGATTGAAAGCGCCGGTCAGAAGGGGATTCTCGGGATTTTTGGAGCCAGAAAAGCGAAAGTGTGTATCCGGAGAAAAGAGGAAAACAATGGCGCGGAGGAAATCGTGGAAGAGATTGCAAGGATAATATTGCAATCTCTTGGAGTTAATTACAGGATATTTTCTGACGTAATGGACGATTCGGTCTATATAAACATTGAGACTGCGGGGGTTGATGGCTTGCTCATAGGGAGAAAGGGCGATACTCTAAATTCCCTGCAGCATCTTGTGGGCAGGATTGTTTCGAAGAAAATGGGTGGATATAAAAGAATAATCCTCGATGTTGGCGGATATTTGAAAAATCGGTATAATATCATAAGAAAAAAAGCCCACAAGGCGGCTGAACGGGCAAGAAACACCGGGAAAGACGTTGGGCTTGAAGCAATGAAATCGTCCGAAAGACGAATTGCACACATTGAACTTACTAATGAAGAGGATATATCTACCTATACGGTTGGAAGCGGGGAGTTAAGAAAGGTCTTCGTTGCCCTCGTTCGGGGAAAAAATAAGGGGAAGAGCTCCGATAAAAGAAGTTAGATTATGGGCGAGAAAACAATTGTTGCTCTCGGTACGCCTCCTGGGGAATCCGCCATTGCGGTAGTAAGGCTTAGTGGCGGAGAAGCAGTCGCCATTGCCGATAGAATGATGGACGGAGCAAAATCCTGGGAATCACACCAGACACACAAACGGATAATAAAGGATCATAATGGAGAAGCTGTAGACGATGTCATTGCCGTGGTGATGAGAGGGCCGAATTCATATACGGGCGAGGATATTGTTGAAATCTCCTGTCATGGGAGTATGCATATAGTATCCGCGGTGATAGAGGAGGCAATGTGGCTTGGGGCGGTAGTAGCGCCGCCGGGGGAGTTTACAAAGAGGGCTTTTCTTAATGGAAAGATTGACCTGGCGCAAGCGGAAGCTGTGGCGGATCTTATTTCATCTGAAACAAAACTTCAGAGAAGTGTAGCCCTTAAGCACCTTACGGGAGGTCTCTCGAAGAGGGTCCGAAAAATTGAAGAAAAGCTGCTTACACAGCTCTCCTTGGTTGAAATATCAATTGATTTCAGCACGGAAGAAATCGAGACATATTCCAACGGCGAATTGACCGAAGCTTCAAGATGGATCAGGAAGGAACTAGAGGAACTGATTGGTTCTAAGGTGGCAGGCAGAAAGCTGAGAAATGGAATAAAGATAACATTAAGCGGGCCTCGAAATGCTGGTAAGAGCAGTATTTATAATATGTTGCTTGGAGAAGAAAGAGCAATAGTGTCGCATATTCCGGGGACAACGCGGGATATTCTGAGGGAGAGGATTCACATAAACGGTTTTACCTATTATCTTGAAGATACGGCCGGGATAGCAGAGGCGGAAAGCGAAATAGAAGCAAAGGGTATTTCGGTAGGCATTGAGGCTGCCGCAGCGGCTGATATGGTTTTGTTTGTAATTGACGGCAGTGTGGAACCCGGGGAAAGGGTTTATGAGCTGGCAGAAAGGCTGAATATAAAAAGGAAGATGATTGTTATTAACAAAAAGGATCTCGGGCTGAAAGTAGGTAGAAAAGAGGTTCAGAAAATAACAGGGGCGGATAGCGTTATTGAAGTCTCCGCTTTGACTTCAGAGGGATTTGATGAATTAAGAAAATGGATATATAGTAATACGGTAAGCTTGGAAATAGGGAAAATTGTAAAAGAAAAAATAGCAATTAATTTGAGACAAGCGGTTGCGTTGAAACGCACTATGGAAGCGCTGGGCAGGATGGAAGAGGGTGTTTCCGCCGGACAGCCCGCCGAAATATTGTCGATAGAACTAAGAGAAGCGGCGGCGGCATGTGGAGAGATTACCGGCCGTTCTATCTCAGATGACCTCCTAGGTAATATATTTAGCAAATTCTGTGTCGGGAAGTAAGGCCGGAATAACAGAGACATACAAAAAGAAAACGATACAAAATGGATAATACTGCCTTTAAAAAAAATAAATACGACATATTGGTTGTCGGAGGAGGGCACGCAGGCTGCGAGGCGGCGCTTGTTGCATCAAGAATGGGGTTCTCTGTTCTTGTTATTACTATGACGATCAATGACATAGCGGGAATGCCCTGCAATCCGGCTATAGGTGGATTGGCCAAGGGACAGCTCGTACGCGAGATCGATGCCCTCGGCGGCGAAATGGGCAGGGTTATCGATGAAACAGGCATACAATTTAAGATGTTAAACAAGTCAAAGGGCCCGGCGGTATGGTCGCCAAGAGCCCAGGCTGATAAAAAGACTTATCACGAGAGGATGCTGAAGGCTCTGAGAGAACAGAGGGGGCTTGATATAGTTGAGGCGGAGGCAACAGGGATAATTGTTGAGAGCGGGAGGGTCGTGAGCGTTGAAATAAACGGGGGGGAAAAAATAAGCGCGGAAAGGGTTATCCTGGCGCTGGGAACATTTCCAAATGGACTGATGCATATAGGAGAAAAGAAGATACCAGGCGGAAGAAGGGGAGAGCCACCCGCCCGCGGTTTGACGAACCAGCTCGCGAGTATGGGATTTGAAAAACGCAGGCTTAAAACCGGAACTCCGCCGAGATTGAAGAAAGAAACGGTTGATTTCTCAAAGTGCGAACCGCAGCCCGGAGATCATAATCCGTCACCCTTTTCTTTTAGAACGACAGGGATAGACAGAGAGCAGATATTGTGTTATGTGACACACACAAACAAATTTGTACACGAATTGATCACGCGAAATATTGATCGGGCGCCCATTTATTCCGGCCAGATAGAAGGGACGGGGCCAAGGTATTGTCCTTCAATAGAGGACAAAGTAGTTAGATTCAGCGAAAAGGAGAGACACCAGCTTTTCCTGGAGCCCGAGGGGTTGGAATCCGAGGAAATATATGTTAATGGGTTAGCTACAAGTCTGCCGGTTGATATTCAGGAGGAAATGATAAAGCATATACGGGGCTTGGAAGACGCGAGTATAGTAAAATACGGGTATGCGATAGAATATGACTTTTTCCCCCCGCATCAAATCTACTCAAGCCTCGAATCCAAGAGAGTAAAGGGGCTTTATTTTGCCGGCCAGGTTAATGGAACATCCGGGTATGAAGAAGCCGCGGCACAGGGGATTATGGCGGGGATAAATGCGTCTCTTGCTCTCCGCGGAGAAAGCCCCCTTATATTGAGGAGAAACCAGGCATATATTGGGGTGTTGATAGACGATCTTGTAACCAAGGACATCGATGAGCCGTATCGCATGTTTACTTCGAGAGCAGAGTATAGGCTTTTATTAAGGCAGGATAACGCTGACGAAAGGCTTCTGAAATATGCTGTAAGATATGGGCTTTTGCCGAAAGAACAATGGAAAGAAGGAATAAAGAGAAGGAAACGTGTAATAAGAGCGGGGATCCGGTTATCAGGAGAGACGATAACGAAGGATATCTGTAATAAAGCCCTGAAAGAGGTTGGAGGAAAGGAAGTTGGAGAGGCCAAAAGGGCCGGGGATCTTCTTTCGAGGCCGGAGGTCGAGCTGAGCATGCTGGAAAAATACTTGCCGGATGGGCCCTTGAAGTTAAGCGGAAGGGAAAAGAGGTCGCTAGAGATTCGCGCTAAATATAGCGGCTACATCAAGAGGCAGGGAAAAATGGCGGAAAGATTTATCAAAATGGATATGATGAAAATACCCCAAAATTTTTCATATATGGATATCGGCGCCCTAAGTATGGAGGCCAGAGAAAAAATGGAGAAATTCAAACCGGAGACATTAGGGCAGGCTTCGAGGTTAGCCGGGGTTAGGGCGGCAGACCTTTCGATAATAATGGTTATGCTGGAGAAGGGCAGAAAAGAAAAGAGAGGCTGACCAGCCGCTGCTTGACAGAGGGGATGGCAAAGATCATTGAGAGATCAATTTAAAAAAGAGATTCTCGGCAAGCTGCAGAAGGTAGGCCTATGGGATATAAGGGGAGCGAAAGCTGAAAAGCTCTCCCGGTTTATGGAAGATGTATGGCAGTGGAGCGGCAGGATACACCTTTTGGGCCGAAAAAAGATATCGGCGAATATTGAAAGACAAATCATCGATTCTGCCTATATCCTTCAATTACTGGAGGAAAATGTACAAGAGTGTGTGCCTGCGGGAAAGAAGGCGCTGGAGCCCGATTTGGGAGGGGCGAAAATCGCAGACATAGGTTCCGGCGCGGGGTTTCCGGGACTGGTGTGGAAAATACTCCGCCCCCGGTTGGAAATAACCCTGTTCGAAAGAAAGCAGAAAATAGCAACATTCTTATCAAGAGAAATAGGTGTGCTGGGTCTGAAGGGTGTTGCGGTGTCGAGTATTGATGCGGCAGAATATACGGAAAAGAAATTTGACCTTGCCACTTCAAAGGCGGCGGGGAGGCTTCCTGAAATACTCCCGTTGGTCTCGGAGCTGCTTTCCGGCGGCGGGCTTTATATCACGGTAAAGGGTGATGGGTGGAAGGAGAAGGAAGGGCCGGGTCCTTTTTCCGGGATGGAGCTTGAGAAAGAAATGGCGATGCCCGAAAAAAGAGGAACCGCAGTAATATTCAAAAAGACAAATTAGAAATAGAGAGCTGGAATTTTTTAGAGAAATGTTTCACGTGAAACACCTCCTGCCGGCATTCTGGTTTGCCGGGAGGGGAATTACGGGCTCAAGCAAGAAACAGGAACAAAAAGACTCGGCGAGATCGAATGGAAACGCGAGCTTAGAATGTTTCACGTGAAACATTCGGCTGGCGCTTGATGAAGAATGCTTAATTTCCGTCC
>JAUXHZ010000293.1 GCA_030621255.1 Candidatus Latescibacterota bacterium | reverse complement strand
GCAAATTCTACGATGAAACACTAATACACAGAGTTGAAAAGGATTTTGTTTTACAGGGCGGCGGGTATAACGTTGATAACCAGAAGAAATACACAAGGGAACCAATAAAGAACGAAGCTGACAATGGACTTAAAAATCTTGAGTATACCCTTTCCATGGCAAGAACGCAGAAAATAAACAGCGCCACGAGCCAATTTTTCATTAATCTTAAAAATAACACGGCCAGTCTCGACCATAGAAGCATTAAATCCGCTGAATTCGGATACGCAGTTTTTGGAAAAGTCATCGACGGAACAAAGGTTATTCAAAAAATTAGAAATGTGGAAACCAAAAAAGAGGGTGTGATGCAAGTACCCGTCAAACCGGTTATTATCAAATCGATGAGAAGGATAGAGAAAAAGGAAAAGATAGAGGAAAAAAGCAAAGAATAAGTATATTAGAATCCGGCGGGTATCCAGATGGAGAATTCCGTCCCTTCACCCTCGGTACTCCGGCAAAAGAGTTGCCCGCCATGGTTGGATATTATCTTTTGAGAGAGAGAAAGGCCCGCGCCCATTCTCCCCGCGTTTTTATCACTGGAATTTGAAGCCTTACAAAATGGCTGCACTATTTTCCCGATTTCTCTTTCAGGAATTCCAACTCCGTTGTCCTTTACTCTCAGAACTATCCAGCTTCCTACCGTTGTGTCCCTTAATTCTTTCTCCAGGATACTGCTTATCCCCACTTGCTCATTTTCCCTGTTTGTATCATTTTGCGGCAGCAAAGTGTCGATACCGACCCTATTTTCCCAGCACTTCAATTCCACACCCTCCATTTCATTAGGGCCTGTCTCATAGACCGCCACTGATATTCTCAGGTTCCCTCCCTCCGGAAGGTATCTTACCGCGTTGTCAATAATCTCCCCGACAGCAATTTTGATCTTGGCTCGATCAATCCTGATTTCACGGTATATTTTCCCGCTGAATAGAACCGAAATATGTTTCTCTTCAATTTCCGGGATAACCTTTTGCAGATATTCTTCCACGATAGTTGATATATCGGTCAGCTCGAGCCGAAGCCCGGTTTCATTAAATTCAATTTCAGAGATATTGGCCAATTCACTTATACCGCTTTCAAGATGTTTAACCGCATCTCTGGCCATATCCAGCATCAGGGCTTCACTCACTTCGGCCGATTCCATCGACCACAATGTGCTTTTTAATACAGTCAGTGGTGTATTCAACTTGAATGAACGATTATTTATCAATTTTGATCTGACAACTGAAAAACTGTTCTGTTCACTGCTGAATGTTGAAACTGCTTTTAAGTTAAGCGCGTTTTTTAATGCCGCCGAACCGACCCTCAAAAACATATTGAGGAGCTCTTTCCCGTATTTGTCAAAACCCTTTCCATCAACCCTTCCGCTAAAAAATACCAGCCCGGGCAGACTCGTACCAAGATCAAGCGGACAAACATAGGCTAGCCCGGCTCTAATAATCTGCTCCAGCCAATCTTCTTCCCCGAATAACCCGGCGGATTTGCCTGTATAAATATTATCAATATATGCGGGTCTGGTTTCTCCGTTTAGCCATTTTACAAAAGCACTGCTTACCTTTATTGATTCAAAATCTGATTTTGTTCCCATTCCAAGTGAATAGATAGACTCCAACCCCTCTTTCCCCGGGGAAGCAACAAAAAGTGAAACCCTGCTGATTCCCAGATTCCCGGCCATAGACATAGAAAAGAACCTGGCCATACGCCTGATATCAAATGTCGATATAAGCTTTTCAGACAATTCCAGAAGGCTTTTTAACATATAATTCGCTTCGCGGAGTTCGCCTCGAAGCTTATTCTTTTCGTTTAATTCACTATAATCTATATTTCCGGTTTTTTTATTCAAAATATTTATCGGCTCCCATCATTTTAATTTTCGCGTCAATATTGCCGGGCACATTTATTAAAACTACAGATCCGCCCTCGCTTCGGAAGGAAGAAACGATACCAAGCAGCATCCCCATACCCTCTGCTGAAATAAACGAAAGCTCCCTTAAATCAACTGTCAGGTTGATTGATTTTTCCCTCAGCAACCCCATCAATTGATCTTCCATTTTCAAAGCCGCGTCACTATCAAGCCCGCCCGACGGAACGACCAGACAACTCCCATTTTTTTTCTTCTCTCCCTTTTCAATCTTGAATCCGGCCATTTAAAACCCCTCATATGTGATAAATTTCTATCCACCTGTTAGATTCTCAAATATCTTTTACCGGCTTTTTACCATAACTCCTCCCGGCGCATAATATTATGTCCGGCAAGTAGTTACAACTTTATCGACAAAATTCGATTTTTGCGTGATCACGTGTAACTTT
>JAUXHZ010000201.1 GCA_030621255.1 Candidatus Latescibacterota bacterium | reverse complement strand
GGCAGTGGGAGTGACCAGGAATAGCATTAGAAGAGTGGAAGCGTTAATTGATGTCGATGTGGATTTGATTGTTGTAGATACCGCTCACGCTCATTCCAAAGCTGTTCTTGATACATTAAAGGAAATCAGAAATAAATTTCCCCAACTCCAGATTATTGCCGGTAATATTGCTACTGCCAACGCGGCTAGAGCTTTGGTAAAATTAGGCGTAGACGCTATTAAAGTGGGGATTGGCCCTGGGGCTATCTGCACAACCCGTGTCGTCGCGGGCGTAGGAGTTCCACAGATCACGGCGATATTGGATTGTGCGCCGGTGGCGCGTAAAGCGGGGATTCCCCTGATAGCTGACGGTGGAATAAAATATTCGGGGGATGTTGTGAAGGCGATTGCCGCTGGAGCGGATTGTGTAATGGCAGGAAGTATTTTTGCCGGAACTGAAGAGAGCCCGGGTGAATTGGTATATCAGCATGGGAAAAGCTTTAAAACTTACCGTGGGATGGGATCAATCGGCGCCATGAAAGATGGCAGCCGTGATAGATATTTTCAGGATGATGTATGGGATGAGAGTAAGCTGGTGGCGGAAGGTGTTGAGGGGAGAGTTTCTTATAAAGGAAACCTTTCCGGTAATGTAGCCCAGGTTATCGGCGGACTCAGAAGTGGAATGGGGTACTGTGGGGCTAACACAATTGATGACTTGAAAAATAAGGCGCGGTTTATTCAGATTACTCAATCCGGTCTGCGTGAGAGTCATCCTCACGATGTTTTTATTACCAAGGAAGCCCCAAACTATAGAAGAAGTTGATTCTTACATGGATGAAACTTTAAACAACTCGGGAGAGGACAAAAAGAATCTGAAAAGCCTTAAATCTTCTACGGAAAACCTTGGCATTGACCTTTTCTCTTCCACGATTATTGATTCAGAGATGAGAAGGAAATTTCATAAATCGATAAGGGAAGTATCGGTTTCTCTGGATTATGCTGTTGTGATTGGAATCAGATTGTCGGCCCCTATTCTGGCAACAGTAAAAAAAGCTCCAACTTGGACATATTTTTATCATTACCGTATGGTTAATTTTGCTCTTGATCAGGCGATACTTTTTATTTCAGGAGAGTGCCGGCGCATGGGTTATAGATCCTTGCCGATCCCGGCTTCTCAAATAATGGATTGGAACAGGTTGTTAGGGCATCTTTCTCACAGGGAGTTGGGATCCTCAGCCGGTCTTGGATGGTGGGGCAGGAACAATCTTCTCGTCAATCCGGAGTATGGAGCTCACATTCGACTCGCGAGTATTTTGACCGATATGCCCCTTCCCAATTTGGGAAAGGGTAAAAAAATGGATGGTTGCGGAGAGTGCCGTAAATGTATTGATGTTTGTCCGGTTGGAGCTATACATGAAAATCCGGAGGATTTCAATTTGGATAAATGCGTTGCTCAACTCAGGAGGTTCTCAAAAAGTAAAAAATTGAATACGATGATTTGTGGTTTATGTGTAAATATATGTTCAGGAAAGATAGGAAATTTCTATAAGAGGGAAAATTAAAACTATGAAAGCCATTGAAACAATAACTTATTCGATCTGGGAACTAAAAGAAGAGATCAGAAGAAACCCTGGCAATTACGACGCGGGAAAAGAACTTCTGAAATATTTTCTCAAAAGCAGATTATATATAGAAAGAAAGAATAATATTCCCGAGGAAGAGAGAAGTTTTCTGCTCCTTCAAGACCACAAAGCTCCTGCCTGTATGCTTATACATGGCGCTGGTGGAAATCCGGCCGAAATGAGGGGATTGGGGGACTATCTTTATAATCTTGGGTTTACTGTTTACGCTATAAGGTTGCCGCTCACGATAACTGATGGTAATAAAGGGCTTAGGGATTATTTGCGGTGTTTGTTTCGTCGTAATCGGGACGATGACAGAACAAAAAGAAGGGCTACTAACAGAAATACATGGAGCGCTTGTCTTCCTGAATCTGAAATTGTTCTCGATACACTAATCGATTATTCTGCTGATACGGCTGTTATAGGATTTAGTTTTGGCGGGCTGATAGCCATGAATCTGATGAGAAAATACGATCTTGACAAAACTGTTTTGATTTCTCCCGCGCTTTTCCCCAGGGATCGCGGGAATCTTTTTTTCCGTTTCATATTGAGATGTGCCCCCCGATTGGCAAAACAGATTGATCCGGCAAAATATACAATATTTGAATTTATCCAACAGACCAGATCAAGGATAAAGACAATTAGTCAGCCTTTTCTGGCTGTTCAGTCGATCAATGATCCTGTACTTTCACTTAAGGGGTATGCCTTTTTAAAACGCCGTTCGACTAGTAAAAAATCGGAGTTTGTTCTCATAGAAAAAGGAGGGCATCTTCTTGTAAAAGGGGAAAATTCCGAAGAGGTTTTCAAGCTCATCGGCAAATTTTTAAGAAAGGTTCAATCTCTCAGGTTATTTTAAAACTGAAAGAAGGGTCAATTTCTACTATTTCGTCAGTCACTTGCTTCAGGGCCTTTTTCAGGGGTATTGATTCTTTTTTCTGATATTCAGAGTAAATATCAAGAAATTTATCATGTAGTTTTCCAAGTTTGTTATTCTTGCTGAATTTCAGGATTGAGCGTTCGAAATGATACATTTCGCCTGTTGATATCTTTTTGTGAAAGTTAAAGTATTCACCTTTCAATACAGAAAGAGTCCTTACATAATTTTCGAAGCCACGTGCAAGTTTGCCAAGGATATCTCCGATCGCTGATTTTCTGTTTGAGGTTTTATACAGGTATGATTGTGCCAGCGAATAATAGATTTCACCTCTTCCGATATAGGTTTTTGAGGGAAGATTCATGTGCGTTTTTGAACCAGGTTTCATGCGTTTTGGATTATTAAATATCCCGAGAGATATGAGCAGGAAATCGGCGTTCGATTTGTAAGCCAGGTATTTCTCGCGCGGGTCAGAAATAGTTTTTAGAAGTTCATTCAAGGTCTGGTCGTAAGGGGTTACATACTTTTTGATCCTTTGGTGATGTTGCGAATCTGAAATTGATGTAAGCAGGTTTGCAATATAGATATTTACATCTTCATCATAGAAGAGCTCATTTGTCGGGAAATTGCTGTCAATCCGGCTGTACAGAAAATTGTTCATCATATAGAAATATGCGGGTTGTTGCTTGGTAAAACCACGATCATTATCTATCTTTGTGTAGTTGGTTGAGGTGATCAACATATTTGCTCCGTTGCCAAACCTAAAAGATGTTTTCCTGTGGTCGGGTAAAATTGCAAGCATTATGCCATGTGGAGAAATATAATAATAAAGAAGTCCTTGAATGAATCATTACAATCTGTTAGCATACTCTCTTAATTGATACTTACAGATATTTAAAAATAATTTCCAGATATTGATCAGTTTCAATGAGCAAACATTCGGAATTAAGCTAAGGAGTGACGAGATGAGGGTTGGATTTTTGCAGATGCGTTGTAAGTTCGGGGATGTTAAAAAAAATGTAAA
>JAUXHZ010000196.1 GCA_030621255.1 Candidatus Latescibacterota bacterium | reverse complement strand
GGGTTCTTGAATTAATCGGCATCAGTTCGCCGGAGACAATATTCTTTAAGAATCTTGAGGAAATAGACAAATCCGATCTTTCCATCTTTTCAAATAATAAAGTTGTCTGCAAACTCATCTCCCCCGGGATGCCCCACCGCTCCGAGTATGGCGGCATTCAATTCGTTAAGCCAACGGTAAAAAATCTTTCCGCCACATTCTTGAAATTCTCGGAGATAGCCAAGGGGGCCGAAGCTGAATTTTCGGGGATGATGGTCGCGCGGTACCACAAAATAAATGACAATATACCTAACCAGCTTCTCGTATCACTTTACCAGGAAAAATCTTTCGGCCCTGTTGTAACAATGGGGCTTGGCGGGCTTGGAACTGAAATATACAAAGACGCTCTGAAAGACAGGAAGGGGTTGTTTTTGTGTTCCTCTTCAACAACTTCAGACAACGCGGATATCACAGAACTGCTGAAAGAGACGATGTTCTACCCCATTATTACGGGAAAAACCAGGATTTCCGAAGAGCCCCTCCTTCAAGAAAATAAGATTCAGGAGATAATCGCAACCTTCATTGCCCTTGCCGGCAAATTCTCCACCCTCTCTGACTTTTCCCCCGTAACAATAGAAGAACTGGAGGTTAACCCCCTTCAGATATCGGGCGGAAATGTAATCGCCCTTGACGCCTTCTTAAAAATATCAACAAACAAAATTGCGCCTCGGGAGAGATCGACAAATCCGGTAAAAACCCTTCTTAATCCCAAAAGCATTCTTCTTATTGGAGCGTCCGCCGGGAGAACCAATATGGGGAGAATAGTTCTGAGTAATCTGAGCAAGAGCAGGATTATCCCGAATGAAAAAATATTCCTTCTCCATCCGGATCCGGGCATCAGTGATATTGAGGGATTTAAAACCTACAATACGCTGGATGAGATCGACGAAAAGATAGATCTTGTGGTCTTTACAATTCCGGCAAACGATAATTCTACAGGGCTGATTGAAGAAATAATAAACGGCGAAAAGGCTAACTCATTAATCATAATATCGGGGGGATTCAATGAAACAGAGAATGGAAAGGAATATTCGAAGAGGATAGAAAAATGCCTCGAGAACAAAGAAAACTCATTTTCTGAACCCCCGGTGGTGAACGGCCCGAACTGTATGGGAATATCATCCGCCCCGGGCGGCTACAACACCTTTTTTATACCCGATTACAAACTCTCATTCGACGGCAAGTTCGGCAAAAACAGCGCATTTATAAGCCAGAGCGGCGCCTTTCTTGTATCGATGATGAGCGTCCTGACAGAGATAAATCCGTCCTATATGATAACGGTCGGCAATCAGCTCGACCTTACCATCACAGACTATCTTCTATCCCTCGGGGACGACCCCACCCTCGATACATTTTTTCTTTATATTGAAGGGTTCAAACCGTTTGACGGAAAAAGATTCCTTGAAGCGGCAGGAAAGATAATAGGCTCCGGAAAGAAAATAGTTGTGTATAAATCGGGTAGAAGCGCCGAAGGCCCCGCCGCCGTAGCATCGCATACCGCAGCGATGGCGGGTGATTATTTTATATTCCGGCGCCTGATGACAGACACCGGCATTCTGATCGCGGATTCACTCGCTGATTTTGAAGATTATATGAAAATCTTCTCCTTTCTGTCCGGTAAGACCGCAGGCGGAAAGAGGGTCGGTATCATTAGTGACGCGGGGTACGAATGTTCCTCCGCTTCCGATAATCTCGGCGGCCTGGAACTGTCAAATTTCAGTAAAGAAACTATCTTGAAACTTAAAAAATATCTGCCTTCCAAAATAGTCGATACAAAAAACCCCGTCGATACAACGCCCGGAGTGGATACCGCGCAATACGGGAAATGCGCTGAAAGCATTATCAATGATCCCGGTACTGACTGCGTTGTCATTTCCAACGTGGCGGCGACATTCACACAGGAAAACCTCGAAAAGGGGCCGGGGCACAACGAGGACATCAATAACACAAACTCCCATCCAAACACAATCATCCGCCTTGTAAACGGAACGGCGAAGCCTGTGGTAGTTTCACTTAATGGCGGCAAAATCTATGACCCTGCGGCAGAAATGATGGAAAAATCGGGAGTTTGTGTATTCAGAAAAATAGACCGCGCTATAAAGGCCCTTGATAAATTTCTTGAGTACAGTTCAGACTAAAGCCGGCGCGGCTGCTAATCTAAACCGGAAACATATTTGCCGCCATATCTGAACTATCAACCGGAAACTTAACTGTCGCAGCGGCGTATATAAATACACACTTTACTTAACTGGGAAATATTTAGTAACTTAAAGTTGACTATAACAGACCGTAACAATAAAGAGGCTTCTAAATAAACCGGATGTCGGAGGCAAAATGCAGATCAGCATTGAAAAACTTAACAAAACATATACGGGGGGGCACAAAGCCCTTCAGGACTTAACCCTTGAAATAGAAAGTGGAATCTTCGGTCTTCTCGGGCCCAACGGAGCCGGCAAAACAACCCTGATGAGAATACTTGTCACTCTGATGAAGCCAACATCAGGTACAGCCACAATTGACGGTTATGACCTGTCAAATAACAGAAAAGAGATAAGAAACCTGATCGGTTATCTACCTCAAGAATTCCAGTCCTTCCCCAAACTGAAGACATGGGAATTCTTAGATTACGCCGCGAGCCTTGCCGGGGTCAGAAATAGAAAGATCCGGCTGAATATGGTGGATGAACTCCTCGAGCAGGTCGGGCTCTTTGAATCGAGAGACAAAAGGGCTTCCAAACTGTCGGGAGGAATGAAACGAAGACTGGGGATAGCGCAGGCTCTGGCAGGCCCCCCGAAAATACTCGTTGTAGACGAACCGACGACAGGGCTCGATCCCGAAGAACGGATCCGTTTCAGAAATCTCCTTTCTGAAATGAGTGAAAGAGAAATGATTATTATCCTTTCCACTCATATTGTCGGCGATATCTCAAGTACATGCCGCGACATGGCGCTACTCGACTCAGGGAAACTGGTCTTTTCGGGAGCGCCCGAAAAACTGATTGAAATGGCAAAGGGACATACATGGAAGATCAAGGCGGTTGACAGTGAGCTTGAAAGTATAAAGGAAAAATATTCCGTCATATCAACCTTTCCATCCGAAGACGGCTGGGAGGTACATCTTGTAGCGGATGAACTGGAAGGCTTCAGCGGGGAAGCGCTCGAACCGGGGCTGGAACACGCGTATGTATATTTTCTGGAACATTATTCAAACGGAGATAAAAATAAGGATTTTTAAATAATTCTCTATACGGATTAGTAACCATTAAGAGGTAATTCCAATGAACCTGATTTACAATATCTGGATTGTCGCGAAGTTCGAAACCAAAACACTGCTTAGGAGCTGGTTCTTCAGAATATTCTCCCTTCTGGCAATAGTCCTTCTCGCGCTTCTCGGCCTGGGCATGTATACAAACCTTGCTCCTGTTCCCTGGTCATTCCGCGGGATTCCGTCATCGATTCCCTATACTTACATTCTGTTCTTAAATCTCGCGCAGGCTGTTATCGCCGTTTTTCTCTCTTCAGATTTTCTAAAACGTGACAAAAAACTCGATACGACTGAGATTGTTTACAC
>JAUXHZ010000291.1 GCA_030621255.1 Candidatus Latescibacterota bacterium | reverse complement strand
AACTCCTAGTGAAACCGGTATAGCTCCTCTTTTTAGAATCATACTCTTCTCATCCTCCGTCAGCCCCCCCTCAGGCCCGACAATTCCAAGGACTTCTCCTGAATTTTTATCATTTTCTACCTCACACTCTCCACCGCTATCTGCGAGATAAATTTTTTTATATCCGGTGAAAGTCTCTAACAATTCATTGAAATAAATTATTGGTTCAACCTGAGGGAAATAGGGCTGCCCTGATTGTTTACAAGCGGCAATAATTTTGCGCTCTAACCTTTCTACTTTTTTTTCCGCGTCTTGCTTCCTCCCACGCCATATTGTTCTCTCAGAAATGTACGGCATTATCCTCCGCACTCCCAATTCCGCGCATTTTTCAACCGCTATATCCATCCTGTTAGCCCTGATAAGAGGTACGGCAATATCCGGCCTGAACAAGCTTTCGGTTATCCTCGAATCAATAATCTCAACAAGAGTTTTACGCGAGTCAGCCCGCTTAACCCTCGCATTATAAATACCTCCGCGGCCATCCAGTAATGTTACTATTTCATCATTTTTGATTCTGCTGACTGAAGATAGATGATGCGATTCCGCCACGGAAAGGTATACATCCCGCTTGCCGGTACTATCTTTCGATACAAGAAAATATCGATTATCCGCCATTTTGACTCTGCGTGTAATTTATTATAGCTATCACCATAGGTTCAGCTGACCACTAAAATAGTTAAAGAAAAACTGATTATCTGGAATATATCTTTTTTCCACAGTCCGGGGGTTTGCTCTTTATACTCTTATCAAGTTCCTTAAAATACTCTTTATTCTTCTGAGTGAGATTTTGGGGTGTCCAGGCAATAATACGCACTAACTGATCTCCACACCGTCTGGAATTAAGAACAGGGATCCCCTTAACCTTAAGCCGCAATATTTTGTGAGAATGTGTACCTTCCGGTATCTTTATAACCGCTTTCCCGGACAATGTCGGTATTTCAACACTATCGCCAAGAGCCAATTGCGAGAACGCTACCGGCAAATTACATAAAACATCATAACCATGGCGCTCAAACACTTCATCGGGGAGTTCCTCTATCATTATATTTAGATCACCTGATGGACCGTTTCTTGGACCGGCATCACCCTCTCCCCTGAGTGAAATGTAATTACCTGTTGCTACTCCAGGCGGTATTTTTACTTCAACCGTTCTAGTGCCTTGTACTATACCCTCTCCACCGCACTTTGCGCATCGATTCTTTATCATGACCCCTTCACCATTGCAGGCTGGGCAAACCGACACATTGATAAACTGTCCGAATAAGGAACGTGAAGCATGCTTAACTTCACCTGCGCCGCCACAGGTCGAGCATGTCTCTTTTGAAGAACCCTCTTCAGCGCCTGATCCTTTACATGCCAAACAGACAATCATCCTTTTTATCTTTATTTTCTTTTTAATACCCTCTGCAACTTCCTTGAGTGAAATCTTAAGATTTACTTGAAGATCCCTGCCTCTTCTGACTCTGCGCCTCCCGCTGCTTCTGCCTCCTCCAAAGAACTCGTCAAATCCTCCAAAACCTCCCCCCCCACCAAAGTCACGCATAAAAGCCCTGAGAGCATCACTTATATCAAATCCTCCCCCAAAACCTGAAGATCCGCCAGACGCGCCTGAAAGGCCGGCATGCCCAAACTGATCATACCTAGCTCTGCTGTCACTATCGCGGAGAACTTCATAGGCTTCGGTGGCTTCTTTAAACTTCTCCTCAGCCTCTTTATCGCCTGGATTTTTGTCAGGATGATACTTTATTGCCAGTTTACGATATGCTTTTTTTATTTCACCACTCCCGGCGTCTCTAGCCACACCGAGAATCTCATAAAAATCTCTTTTTGCCATGCCCCCAAATTTCTACTTATCTAATTTAACGTTATAACTCCTAAACTCACTACATGAGACTATCTTGTTCATCCGTTGACTGATACATCAATTCAGCTATTTTGTAAACAGCGACCGACAGGGTTTCCGTCCCTTTCTTAATTTCCTTAAGATCGGCTTTATCTGATTTTATCAGTTTTTTTAATTTTTTTAGATCCGACTCAATTCCCCTCTTATCATCTTCGGATATAACTTCACTCTGTTCCTTTAATGTCTGCTCAGTTGAATATATCAATATTTCAGCTTCATTGCGAACCTTTATTACACTTCTTTTTTCATCATCTTCAACAGCATACTCTTCCGCTTCCTTTACCATATCTTCAATCTGCTCATCCGAAAGCCCGCTTGTTACCTTCACTTGCATTTTCTGTTCCTTACCGGTTCCCAGATCTTTTCCGGATACATGCACAATACCATTCGCGTCAATATCAAATGTCACTTCA
>JAUXHZ010000042.1 GCA_030621255.1 Candidatus Latescibacterota bacterium | reverse complement strand
CCGGATCTTGTTTGGAGAAGCAAACCGAGCCGGAATTCTTTCAGTCTACTTATCTATTACAAGTAGACTGCAATACTCATTCCAGAATTTAAAAAAGAGCGTTCCGCACGCCGCTTTATAATTCTTTATATTACAACACATTAGGAGTACGTCTTTATCACTGCTATTTAAAGCCCGGATAGTTGTGTCAAAATGTATAAAAAGATTTTACACCTGAAGCGGGAAAACGCAAACTGCCATATTTAATTAAGCTTAGGCAATAAAGTTTCTTAATTGAACAATAAAAGATTTCTATACACGCGTACTTATATCCTATAAATAAATCAACAAGCAAATTGATAGACGAACATATTTTATAATTTCTTAGAAAAAATCGAAGTGGGGGCCGGTTAGTCCTTTTCGGTTATCCTGTATTTCCGTATCTTGCTCAAGAGAGTCGGATAACTGATATCAAGAGCCCGGGAGACTGCCTTCCTGTTCCAGGAATTATCAACAAGTGATCTTGAAATTAGATCTTTTTCAAGATCTTGTATCTTTTGAGAGAGCGTAACTCCCTTATCTTTTTCTGCCTTCCCATGAATCGCCGATGAATCAAAAAGGAGCAGGTCAGGTGTAATCAAGGTTTTTTCGTTCGCCAGAATCACAGCCCGCTTTATAACCTTTTCAAGCTCACGGACATTCCCTCCCCATCTGTAATCCAACATATGCTGATAAGCCTCATCAGAAAAACCGGCAATATCCTTCTTCATCTCCCCGGCGAATTGATTAATATAGTGCCCGGCAAGAAGCTTAATATCCTCCCGCCTTTCCCTCAATGGCGGTATTGTAAGAGGAAAATCGTTTATCCTGTAATAAAAATCCTCCAGCATCTTCTGTTCTTTGCATAGATTTAAAAGATCAACCTTTGAAGCAAATATTAACCTTACATCTATTTCCTTCATTTTATTACTGCCAACGGGCCTGACCATTCTTGTATCAAGGAACTGTAACAGTTTTCCCTGTAACGAAAGAGGCATTTTGCCTATTTCATCCAGAAATACCGTTCCTCCGTCAGCCTCCATGAGAAGTCCTTTTTTATTTATAACCGCTCCAGTAAACGCCCCTATGACATGACCGAACAACTCGCTTTCAAGAATATTCTCAGGTAACGCAGCACAGTTAACATGAACATATTTACCTGTATTGCGGTTGCTGAGCTCATGAATGCCCCTGGCTATAAGTCCTTTCCCCGTCCCTGTCTCACCCATTAACAAAACTGTCGCGTCGGTAGATGCAACCCGATGAGCCAGATTGCATATATTAAACATCTTTTCATTGCAAGTAAGAACAGCTTCAAATCCACAGCTGCGCTTAACTCTGTCGGCCTGGTTATGACACCCTTTATTCCCGATGACACCCTTGAGAAGAAAACTGATAAACCCCGCGTATGTTGACACTACATTATATACGGTTCCAAGTCTGGGTACTTCAGAACTGTCAGCCCCGGACTGAAAAAACAATAAACCGATCCTTTTACCTTGTTTGAGTATAGGGTAAAAATAGACAGGCGCGCTGGAATCGGGGAAAAGATCCCTTACCCCTGTAACTCTCCTGTCACTCCCAATATCTGTTACAAGAAAACCTTCAGCAGAATGTATCGAATCACGGCCGAAAAACCAATTAGTGATCCTGATTGAATTCTTCCCGGAAATCCCGCGCCTTGCCAGAACCAAGGGTATATTACCGCCATCTGCCGATTCATCAAAGAGGGTTACAAAACCGTGATGAACGGTCAATTTGCGCATCAGGTCATTAAGAATATAGTTCAGGTATCCCTGTAAATTCGAATCGGTTACCAGAATATTTGAAAACTGTTCCTGGCTGTTAATCCCGCGTAAAGATTCCATGTCAGGATTAACCGCACTCTTTTCTATCTTCTTCCTCAAGCGGTTCAGCCGGCGGAGAATATTACGATCACCAAGTTCCTGGGCCAAATGCCTCGTTTCGTACATATGAAACAGGCATTCATCCATATTATCAAGTGAGTACTCTATCTTTGCCAACAAGTAATGACATTTAACAATTTCCTGATATTCTTCCGCTCTGTCAAAATAGAAAAGGGACTCTTTAATAAACTTCCTAGCCATAATTAAGGATTTTCTATCACCCTGTCTTAATAGGTGTTCGCCTATACTGTACCCTGATTTATGGGCTTCATAAGGATTGTTGACAGCCAGAAAGACCCGAATACTGGAGTTAATATACTTTTTCGTTCTTTTTCTATCTTTCAGCATCGCGTAGGCATCACCCATCGCTCTTTCTATAAAACCAAGCTCGTGAACTTCGTTACAATTCCCGGCTACTTTGAGAGCTTCTTTACCTATCGACAAAACCTTGCCGGGATCTTTGAGGGCCAGATGAACATTCATTTGCCTTCTCATCACTTCAGCGGCAATATCAGTTTCAGGATGAATCTTCCGGGCTCCGGCAAGCGCCTTCATATAATTTTCAGAAGCCCCTTCATAATCCCCTTTAACAAACATATAATCACCGAGGAACTCATCGGACAAAGCAATTTCTCTCCTGTACTCTTTCTTCTCGGAAATAACCTTTGCCTCGAGAAGATGTTTTTCAGCGGATAACAAATTGCCGGTTTTTGTCTCTTTTACTCCCAGCATGAGTGTCGCGCGCGCGTACTTCAGGTCATCCCCTATTCTCCTGGCCATTTCACGCACCTTGGAAAAAGCAATCTCAGCTTCGGCAAAATCACGTTTTTTTAAATGTACAATCCCAAGATTAAGTCTTACACGAATCTCATTCCTGGATAATCCGATTTCTTCACATATCCCCAGAGCCCTGTTTAAAAATTGCAGAGCTCTTCCCCAACGGCACGCGTTTTTGTGGAATAATCCCAAGTTATTAAGCACGTATGATTCACCGACAACATCATTTATTCTACGATATGTTGAAAGTGCATCGAGATAATACTTTTCAGCTTCGTCGCTCTTTCCCAGCCTGGAATAACAATTAGCCATCAATAACTGTGTATGAGCTACTTCTCCGTGTTCATTGCTGATTCTTAATATTCTATAAGCCTGGCAGCCCTCTCTGAGAGCCTTTTTGATCTCGTCCTGTTCGTAGTAAATTATACCCCGCCGGCACGATAATATGCCCTCGGGTATACCACTCTCATCTGCGCAATGAAGCCTGGCATCTTCAAGAAAAGCCATCGCTTCACTCAACATTCCCTTTTTTCTATAACAATCACTTATTTTACGGTATATGCGAATAATATCTACTGAATTCCAATTTGCATTTTCCTGAAGAACCTGCATATAATATTCCAGGGCTACAGAATAGTTCTCCGTAGAAAAATGCACATCCCCAAGTTCTTCCGCAGAACCTGTAGATTTGAAATCATTTTCAGAGTGTTCTTTACCATATCCAAAATTGTCATTACCCGATGGGTCTTCCGGCATCGATTTCTCCAATTTCTCTCAGGCAAACCTATGATTTGTTACCGACAAAATACTATTGCTTTCCTCTGTACTTCCAAATCATTACAGCCCGGTGTAAGCCTATTTATGGTCTCTTTGTTCTGATCCGGCATCTTGCCATTAGCATAATCATCGGCATCTCCACCGAGGAGATCGCCTGTCTCTGTCCAACTATCGGCATTGGCGCCTCCGGCATCAACACAACATCGATCAATAAATCTAACCGCAAACAGATTGAGAAATGTTGAGATTGAATTGACGCCGTATAACCCCGCGGTTGTAGTAGCGGATACCGAAGATGAAAGGAGAATAATAACAAGAAGGGTACTACCTAACACTTTCACTTTCATGATTCCTCCTCTTTTTTGAAGCCATTACAGCTTCAAACTCCCAACAAGCCCTACTATCCATGTACTAATCTAACATTTTACTCGATGGCGGTCAAATAAATATTCTAACAAAAGAGAGAAAATGCCTGCGGTTAACAAGTTTATCTTAAATTTTCAGCGATCACAAAACCAGACTTCTTTTTTCTATTCAGTTTCCCCTTCGCCCCGGTAATCAATACCATATTTTTCGAGTTTTTTGTATAAATTGCTCCTCTGCATACCAAGCTGTCGAGCTGTTTGTGAAATATTTCCATTATTATTCTGTACTTTCCTAAGGAGATATTCCTTCTCTGTCAATTCTCTGAAATTCTGGAAGTTTTCTATGGAAAATGGATCACTTTGCCAACCCTTCTTTCGATCACCGGAAAGAAAGGGTAAATTAGTATCCTTGATTTCATCACCCTTTGTTAGAATACACAATCTCTCAATAATATTCTTCAATTCCCGGACATTACCGGGCCATCGATATCCTTTCATTATTCCAAGGGCTGAACCGGAAAGTCTTTTTGTAACAATTCCAAGTTCTTCACTAGTCTGCTTTAGAAAAAAATCAGATAAAAGAGGTATATCAGTTCTCCGTTTTCTTAAAGGAGGAACCTCTATCGGTACAACATTAAGCCTGAAAAAGAGATCCTCCCTGAAATTCCCTTTTTCAACTTCTTCAATCAGATCTTTATTAGACGCGGTGATAACCCTTACATTCACAACTATCCGCCCGGCGCCTCCCACACGTTCGAATGTAGATTCCTGAAGAACACGAAGAACCTTCGCCTGAGCTGACAGACTCATATCTCCAACCTCATCAAGAAATAATGTCCCTTCGTCAGCAAGTTCAAATTTGCCGATTCTTCTTGATGTAGCTCCTGTAAAAGCTCCCTTTTCGTGACCGAAAAGTTCACTCTCAATCAGATCCTCCGGAATCGCGGCGCAGTTTACCTCTATAAAACTTTCAGAACTCCTGTCACTTAATTCATGAATCCTTCTTGCAACAAGCTCTTTGCCTGTTCCGTTTTCTCCAGTCACCAACACACGCGCGGCAGTTGGAGCCACCCGCTCAATAATATCCATTATTTCCTTAATAGTTTCATGCTCTCCAACAATTCTCGTTTTGCCTCCAAAACGTTTTTGCAAACTAATATTCTGCCTTGTCAACTTTCCCTGTTTAATCCCATTCCTTACTGTCAAAAGCACTCTGTCCATATCGATAGGTTTTTCGATAAAATCGAAGGCCCCAAGCTTTGTCGCCTCCACAGCGGTTTCAATCGTACCGTGACCTGAAACAATCACCACCGGAAGAGTGGGATCTATCTCTTTTATTCGTTTCAGGACTTCAATTCCGTCCATTCCGGGCATCTTTATATCAAGAAGGACTATATCGACCATTTCACTATTTACAGCCTCTATTGCTCCCTTTCCATCGGAAACGGCCAAAGTCGTATATTTCTCGTAAATAAGGAGCTTTTCAAGTACGTTCCTTATACTCTCTTCATCGTCAACAATAAGAATTTTTTTACTCATTGAACAAATACCCTCCCTCGAATTTACCCCCGGATATTAAAACTCCCCAGCGAAGATCGCGAGGCGTAACTCTAATTTTACTTACTCCAAGAGAGCTGATAATCGAAGTTAATAAATGAAGCCCCGGAATCAAAAGCCTTGCCCTCTGCTCCGTTACTGGAAGAAAACGATACAACTCGCGTAAAGAGAGTCTGTCCATCCTTCTGGCCATCAGTAACAATTCTTCAGTAATTATAGTGTCATTTGCAACCACATTGGGCATTCTCTTCATAAACCTCAGAATCAGGGCTGAACTAACAGCTGTCCCTCCCGTTGCAACGATTTTAAAATTTTCTGCTCCGAAGGGCAAGGAAGAAAGTCTCGAATTTAACAAATCGCCGACTGAGCCTAAAGGCTCCGGAGAATTGAGAAAATTCCTTTTTAAAAAACGCCCCCCCAGCATGCCGGGCCCAGCCCTCTGTATTAAAGCAACTCTGTGGGTGCCGAAAGGAATCTCGATATAATCATCAAAGGACCCTCCTTTTCCCCACGCAACTTCTGTGCTCGTTCCTCCTATATCTATAAGAAGCGCCTCTTCTTCACTATCCAGAATCGACGATGTCCCTAAAAATCCAAGAGCCGCTTCACCCATTTCTGAAAGTATATGAATACGGAGTGAAACACTCTTCTGGAGATATGAAAGAAGTTCATCAGAATTATCCGCTTTTCTGAATACGTTCGTTCCAACAAGAACAGGTTTCGCACACCCCGCGTGAATAGAGATATCAATAAGTTCGTTTAAAAGTTCCGCGGCGATCCGCATCCTGTCTTGTGAAACTATCCGGGTTTTCTCAATTTCATCCCCCCAGCCTATATATCTTGCCTCTTCAAAAAGAGGGTTGATTTCCACCCCTCTTTCACTCTCTGCTATTTCCGCATGTAATAGTCTGAAATAACTGCTTCCCAGATCTATACAAGCCGATATATCAATTTTAGTTCTGGACAAAAGCTTCCTTTCACATATCATTTCATTAAAAGGAGAAGAAATTGAACAAACAAAATATTAAGAATCTCTCAATTAACGAAATCTCTATAATCATAGAAGGAGTTGGAGAAAAACGCCACAGAAAAACCCAGTTACTTAAGTGGCTGTACCAGAAAAGGGTAAAGAATTTTTACGATATGACTAACATCCCCCTTGATCTAAGAAAGAAATTCCAGGAACTATTTTCAATTTCAACGCTCCTTCCAGCTGAGAAAACAGCTTCCTCTAAAGACGGCAGTACAAAAATCGTTCTCGAATGCGAAGACAGCTTGTTAATTGAAACGGTTCTTATGGAATTCGAAAAACATCAAGCTATCTGTATCTCCAGCCAAATTGGATGCGCCCTGGGATGCACATTCTGCAGAACCGGCGAAACAGGCTTTATAAGGGATTTGCGATGCGATGAAATCTTAAATCAGATTATTTTCTTTAAGGATAATTATATCCCCCCCCGAAAAAGATACAACATTGTATTTATGGGGATGGGTGAACCATTCCTGAACACTGATAATCTCTTCAGGGCAATTGAAATTTTAAATCACCCCGATGCCTTCGCCCTGGGGGAAAAGAGAATTACAGTAAGCACAATCGGGTTTCCCGGCAAGATCATTGAAGCCGCAGAATCGGATCTCAAATTCGGGCTGGCGGTTTCACTGAACGCCACAACTGATCGTGTCAGGAAAAAAATAATGCCCGCTTCGAAGAATATCAGCGATACACTCTATGCGGCGCAAAAGTTTGCCGAGTTAAAGGAAACACGGACAACCCTGGAATATGTTCTCCTTAAGGATATAAATGATTCAGATGAAGACGCCTTAAGGCTGGCAAAACTCACATCCGGGAAACCTTTTAAAATAAATCTTATTCCTTTTAACGCTTGGGATACCTGCAAATTCAGCAGACCGGGAGAAGAAAGAATAAACAGATTTATCGAACTGCTCCTTCCACGGGCCCCCGCCGTAACTGTAAGAAGAAGCCGGGGAGAAGATATTGGAGCCGCGTGCGGGCAACTCAGCTACCAAAAGAGAGAGATAACAGATAAAAGATAATTCCGTAGAAGCCTAGCGGACGAGAAGCATTTTGCCCGTCTTAACAAAGTTTCCAGCTCGAATCATACAGAAATAGACTCCGCTCGACGCTGAAGTTCCATTTGTTGTTTTGCCGTTCCATACAACGCTGAAATTCGGATCATTCACCTTTCGGTGGAATATATTATTTACAAGGGCTCCATCAACGCTGTAAATCCCTATATCCACTACGGGGTTCCGGGAAGCAAGCTCTCTGTCCAGGAGTACATTTA
>JAUXHZ010000318.1 GCA_030621255.1 Candidatus Latescibacterota bacterium | reverse complement strand
GTCGCTTAGATTGCTGGAGGGGGGCAAGCTTCCCGCTGTAGAGGTATTGGAAAAGAAAGATAATTAGTACAAGAGCATAGTAATATCTTTGTTTTTGCGGATTCGCGTGTTGCGGTTATTGAAGATTTGATATGATAATTGACTGATTTGTATAACTTGGCACCTGTGATTAGGATAGGACTGGTTTGTCAGGGGGTAGTTTGATGAGGAAAAATATCGTTGCCGGAAATTGGAAAATGAATAAAGACCATTCGGAAGGCGCCCGGCTTACAGAGGAAATTCTAGGCGGGCTTAAAGAGAGGGACGTTAGTTGTGAAGTTATTTTGTTTCCGGCTTTTACAACTCTTCCTTCTGTTATAGATGCTGTCAAAGGGTCTGATCTATCTGTTGGCGCTCAGAATCTGTATTCTGAGGGCGAAGGAGCGTTTACCGGCGAGATATCCGCGGGAATGCTGAAAAACCTGGGTTGTAAATATGTTCTCATCGGTCATTCTGAAAGAAGGCATATTTTCGGTGAGGATTCAGCTTTTCTTTCAAAAAAACTAAGAATCGCTCTGGATAATGGGATTCTCCCGTTGTTTTGCGTTGGTGAGTTGCTGGAGCAAAGAGAAGCGGGAAAGGCTGGTGAGGTAGTAGAGAAACAGCTAAGAGATGTACTGAACGGACTTGACGGGGATGAAATGTCAAGTGTAACAATAGCCTATGAACCTGTCTGGGCGATAGGAACGGGAAAGACCGCTACTGCTTCTGATGCCGCGAATATGCACTTGCTTATAAGAGGAGTGATAGAGAATATATTTGGAAGCAAAATATCACAGCGGATAGTTATAGTGTATGGCGGAAGCGTTAACCCGGCAAATGCCGCGGAATTGTTAAGTGCGCCGGACATTGACGGCGCCCTTGTAGGAGGAGCGGCCCTCATTGCGGATTCATTTCTTGAAATTATTTACGCATCGGGACGGTAACTCGATACTGAATACTTTCTTTTTCCTTTAAGTGATAATTTGATTGACTGAGACCAACTTATTAATTAGAATACCTTTGTGAGAAAGTTGGTGGATAATGCTATTTAATATATTTGTTGGAATTCATGTAATAGCCTGCGTGTTGCTTATTATTGTTGTACTCATGCAATCGAGCAAGGGAGGCGGGCTCTCTGGAGCCTTTGGAGGAATGGGTAGCCAGGCAGTTATGGGGGGCCGTGAAACCGCGTCCTTCTTGAGTAAAGCAACTACTTATCTGGCTGTAACCTTTATGCTTACGTCGCTATTTTTGGCTTTTCTCTCTGCCGGGAAGGGTAGCAAGGGACAGGAAAGTGTTCTAAAAAAAGCCTCTGAACAGAATCAATGGGGCACAATTGTTCCCGAGGAACAGAAAAAAATTGATGATGTTCTAGGAGCAATTCCTGAAGCCACTGAAGAAACAGATACAGGAGAAAAGATAGAGGATAAGCCTTCCGAACAATAAAATCCTAGAATTGCCGAGGTGGTGGAATTGGTAGACACGCCACTTTAAGGGGGTGGTGAGCAATAGCTTGTGCGGGTTCGAGTCCCGCCCTCGGCATTATTTATTGAACCCTCAAAATCTTTTTAGAATTTTCTATTTACAAGGCATGTTTTAAAATATAGTCTCTTTTCTATCAAGTTGTCATTTTGGCGGTTCAGGCGGGAGGTAACAAAATTGAATGCTTTCGTTAGTTCTAACATCGGTCTGCTGATATCAATTTCGATAATATTCGGTATTACCGCCTTTTCTTTGTATATAGTTCTTTTAATTAATATCAAAAAGATGAATAAGCCCTTTAGCGCCATGGCTCAATTGCATGAAGCTGTCGGAACGGAAGAAAGCCTTTCAAAACTCCTGAAGGGTGTTGATGAGAACCGTGAATATATCCGGGAGCATGTCGAACAGCTAAAAGAAATTATGGAAAAGCTGCATAATTGCTACTCTGGAATGGGGATTGCCAGATTCAATGCATTTGAAGATATTGGAGGCAATCAGAGCTATGCCCTTTGTTTGCTGTCGCGTAACAGGAATGGGATAATATTATCGAATCTCGTCGCGCGGGATTCAGCTCGTGCATATTCGATTGAGATAAAGAATGGTAATCCTTCCCGCGAGCTGAGCAATGAGGAAACCGAAAGTCTAAAGGAA
>JAUXHZ010000040.1 GCA_030621255.1 Candidatus Latescibacterota bacterium | reverse complement strand
ATTTCAAAACAGAGCTGGGAGAAATGGAATTTGCACGTTATGACAGAACTTTTATAGGATTCAGAGGTAAAATCGAATTCAACGGCGGCAGTGTAAATAGTTTTATTACTAGAACAGATCAGGCCACCTATCAGGAAGAAATTCCGGCCGATGGAACGAGTGGATTCTATTTTCTTAAAAATTATCCCCTTATAGAAAACAGCGAGAAAATCAGAATAGAAGTGCGCGACAGGTACCGCCCGGAAAAAATTATCAGGGTTGATTTTAAGGCTATTAACAGAGATTACGATATTAACTATAACGATGGCAGTATCCTGTTCAAAGAACCCTTGTCTGCCGTTGATAAAAACCTCAATCCGGCGGTAATAGTAGTCAGCTATGAGTGCGCGGATTCAAAGGACAATAATTTTATATATGGAGCGAGATCTTCGATTAACGTAACTGACAGTTTGAAATTTGGGGTTACCGCTCTTCTCGAGGAGGAAGGAACGGAAAATTCGTCACTTATCGGAATTGACTTGAAGGGAAAAATATTTTCCCTGGTAGAGGTTGAGGGGGAATTTGCTCACAGCGAAAAATTCCTTCTTGGCGCGGGCAATGCCCTCAGGATTGGATGCAAAGGACGGAAAGGTGATTTCCTGCTGTGGAATGTTTACTATCGGGAAATAGACAAGACTTTCTTTAACCCTTCTTTTTCAGGAGGGAAAACCGAACTCGGCAGCAAAAAGTTTGGGTTAGAACTTGATTGGATCTTAAACAGAAGATTTACCCTGAAGACAAAGAGGTACACTCACAGATTTATGGAAAGAGATGAGAAAAAAGAGTATATGGATTTAGTGGGTGTCTACACGGGAGATTCTTTTTGCGGCAAGGCCGGCCTGACCGATATTTCTCACAGCGGGATAAGAAATCCGGAACACTCGGCGGTTATGATGATGACTGCGCTCTCGGCGGAGAAAATCGGAATAAAAGGGGAACTGAGATACGATCAGAAATTATCCGGAATGGAAGTAGAGGAATATCCTAACCGTTTGGAGGCCAAGTTGTCTCGAAGGCTATGGAAAAAAATCAGAGCTGAATTAATCCATGAATACCGTACCGGAAGCATGAGCGGCACCCGGCACAGAACCAGATTCGGGGTTGAATCCAGGATAAACGAAAATCTGAACCTCTTTTCACGCTATAGCCTCGAAGGAGCAATGAGCGGTGAACGCGGACAGGCGACAGTGGGTCTTAAGAACCGTTTTAGCCTTTCCGATGATCTTACCGGTACGTTCGAGGCCGAAAGGCTCTCGACTGTTTCAGGCGCGGACAATGATGATTTTACTTCACTGGCTCTTTCCTGTAATTATACCCCGGCCGAAAAAGATTACCGGCTTAAAGGTGATTATGAAATCAGGTTTGATAAAGACCGGACAAAACATCTTTTTTCTATCGGAGGTATTAAGAAAATGGATGACAGGTGGTCGGGGCTTGCCAAGGGTGATATTTGGTTTTGCGATGAGGAAAATGAAGCTGACAGAGTGAAAGCGAATTCGACTATGGGGTTATCCCTCCGTCCCGAATCAGCGGATGCCCTTGTACTGCTGGCTTTTCTCAAAACAAAATATGAAAAGAACAGTCCCGCTCATCCCGATGCCGTTGACAAGGAACTTCTCCTGTCAACTGAAGCCGCATATGATCTTAACATGGGATGGAAACTTGAGGGTAAGGTCGCGGCGAAGTGGGTCAGAAACACATTTATGAAATATACGGCAAGTGCCTCGACATTTATGTATCAAACGCAGGTGATAAAGCTTCTTCCCAATAAATGGGATATCACGTTGTCAGGAAGGATTGTTCACCAGCGTGAAACCGGAACTGTAAGATACGGAACGGGGATTGAAGCCGGAAGAATAGTCGCTAAAAATATCTGGCTTGGAGCTGGATATGAATTTTGCGGGCATCAGGATGATGGCGTGGAAGCGAATGAATTCCAGCAGAATGGATTTCATGTAGGGATGAAGATGAAGTTCAACGAAAAATTAATGAATTACTTTTACAGATAGCAGATTGATACGGAAAGATAATGGAGAAAGAAATGATGCGATACCGGCGTAGAATTATGTGTGCTGTGTTTTTGATGCTGCAGATTGTTTGGGTACTCCCTGTCAGCTCCGGAGAACTTGTTATCGAAGGGGGATTTGAATCCGGATCCTTCCCGCCCGACTGGATTCATAACGCAGGTATTTTATCGGGAGTGACAAATCCTTCCTGGGCGGATCATGATGTTGTACTGGATCTTCCTTATAGTGGAAACTATTCAGCGCTGCTTGGATTTAAGTATACTCCGCAGAGGAGGAATCGCTATGGTAATATGTACCAGGATATAACGGTTCCGGCTAATATATCGAGAGCGGTATTGAACTTTAAATTCCGGCAGCAGGGGTATGGCGGGTTAAACCATGATCCTTTTACGGCGGAAATAAGAGATCTCTCTGGAAATACTCTGGAGACGATAATCAGTTATTCCTTTTCGGAAGGGAACAATCAATTTAAAGACAGCGGATGGATAGATGACGACGCGGCAGGCCCCGAGGGTGTTGATATGATCTCATACGCCGGACAGGATATCAGAATATATTTTCAGCAGGCAAATAATCAGGATAATTTTTTCGAGACGTGGACCTTTATAGATGATGTTTCATTTGTATATAAAAAGTTTGTTGATCTTACGGTTGATTCCAATGGAGAAGATCTCTTCGGCGTTCCTGGAAGCGGAGACGGTGGTTTTTCACTACTCAGTGGGGAGGAGGGAGAAATGCTTATCTACAATTTGGATGTCGAGAATGAAGGCCTCGATTCCGATTTCTACACCATCACTGTTTCTCCCCCTTCAGGCTGGGTTGCGGCCCTAAATTATCAGGGGAACGATTATTCGTTGCCCTGGACTACGCCTGAGCTGACAGCTGGTGAACACTTGTCAGTTCAGATAAAGATAACTATTCCCGCGGGCCAGGGGGTAGGGGGGTATTCGACAATAGTTGATGCTCTTTCCACTTCAGCGGGCAACAGATTTGACAGTGTAGCGCTGGGAACGAATGTCGTCCCGTCTTTTTATCTGACAGACCTCGCGATAGATTCCAGCGGTTTTGGAATAATAGATCCAGACGGTGGGGGGGGCATATCTTATAAAGAAGCTCCCGTTGATACAACCCTTTCATATAATCTGGAGCTTTTAAACGACGGCGTCGAAACGGATTCTTTCAGAATCTGGTTTTCATCCGCTCCTGCTATGACATGTGTCATTGAGGAGGGCGCTGTTACTCACAGCGGTATATTTACAATCGGCCCGGTAACTTCAGGGGATTCAAGGTTGTTTACCCTTATGGTTACGGTGCCGGCCGGCATAAGAGGAGGCGATTATACAAGCCTGCTTTTTGCCCAGTCACTGAGCGACACACTGAAAAAGGATGGGGTCAGCGCCGTGACAAGAGTAATGGCGCCGGCAGTGGACGCGATAATCTGCGGTTCGGGTAACGATGTGGTTGATAATGCGGGATTGGGGCTCGGGGGAAGCATTACAATCGCGGGGACAAGGGGAAACGAGATATACTATCCGTTGATATTGCAGAATGAGGGCGGTGTCGCTGATTCATTCAATGTCAACTGGAGCTCGCCTAGCGGGGGCTGGTCGGCGGTAATCAACGATGGGGCATTGGATCATAATTTCCCCTGGACAACTCCGGAGTTCGAACCGTTCAGCGAGAAGAACTATTATCTCGTGGTGACGATACCCGCTATGGCGGGATACGATATATATAATTCCATTCTGAATATTGTAAGCGCCGCCGATGGTAATATATCAGAGAGTGTTACCGCTTCAATAAGTGTAACCTCGGTGAATGAAAACGATATTCTTATAGATGGAAACGGAAACGATATCTTTGGCCCGCTTGGCACCGGCCTGGGCGGAAACTCGGTAAGGACCGCGCAGCCGGGGGATACATTAACCTTTGATATAGAAGTGCAGAACGAAAGCGGAGAGAATCTCTTTGATCTGCAATGGACAACTCCCGCCGGGTGGGAGGTTGTTATCGGAGATTCAGTATCGGCTATGAGGGGAGTTCCGTCCGGAATTTACACCCTCGAAGTTATAATCCCCGACTCGTGTACGGGCGGCACGTTCGATATAATTTTTGACGGAATGAAAACAAACAAAAAATATTTGGTCGATAGTGTAAGGGGGAGGGTGATTGTTTCTTATCTGCATATTGTAGACGCTCTTATAGACGGGAATGGAGATGAAGTTTTCGGTGCTGTAGGCACGGGCGCCGGAGGTTTGTCAGTTCAAAATACAATTGGAGGGCGAACGCTTAATTTTACACTTGAACTTCAGAATCAAGGGGGAGAAGGGGAGAGTTATACTGCTTCATGGAACAATTTACCCGGATGGGCCGCGTCTATCGGGGGCAGCGAAGCCGGGTATACTACGCCCGAGATCGTTCCGGGGGGTGCCGGCCTCTATACGTTTGAAGTGATTATCCCGGCATCCGCGGGAGAGGGTGATCATTATTATATTATTGATTTTGAATCCATAGTTGATTCAACAAATACAGAGAGTGTTACCGCCCGGATACATATTGATCCGCCTCCGCGTGTTGATCTTGTCATAGAGGGGGATGGAAACCTTCAGTATGGATTGGCAGGTTCCGGTGAGGGAGGAGCGGCCTTAAAATTCGGCAATTTTGGCGCGATGGTGACTGCTTCGCTCGAGGTTGTAAACAGGGGCGGATTTCCCGATTCTTTTATGGTGGCTTGGGAGCCGCCGGCCGGATGGCCGCCCGGGTCTGTTGTACTCTCGGATGGAACAAATGATTATTCGTCTCCCTTTGTAACACTGGTTCTTAATCCGGGGAATTCCGTGTCATATACTGTGAAGGCAGTCATTCCGGCGGGAGTCGATCTTAGAAGCAGATTGATAATGGACGCGAAGGCCTTATCAGGTGATCTTTATGACAGTATTCTTCTGGAAATTGCGACTGGATGCGTAATTACAGGGAGGGTTTTTGAAGATTCCAACCATGATGGAATAAGCGGCAGCGGTGAAACAGGATGGGGAGGGGTTACAGTGATTCTTACCGATCCCGGGGGAGAGTTAACGATTCTAACCGGGGCAAACGGCGATTTTCTCTTTGAAGTAGGTTCAAATATCAGCCGTGAAATTATGGAAAAGACGCCGGCCGGAATGATATCTATTACTCCAGATACTGTTAGCACCGGGATTCTTGGCGCGGGTGACACTATTCGCGTATTTTTCGGCGCTGTCTCCGCTTCTTCTATATTTCCGGCAAATCAGGTAAGCGCACCCGCCGGCGGAATAGTTGATCTCGCTCACACGATTACGGCTGGTACTGCCGGGCAAGCATCCCTTGATGCCGGGGTTCCCGCGGGCTGGACAGTAGTATTTTATCGCGATTTGAATCATGATGGGAAACTTGACGGTAATGACACTAGACTGACAAGCGCCGACCTTGCTCTGGATCCGGGTCTGCCCGGAAGTGATATCGTCCCGGTGATAACGAGGGTTTTTGTGCCGCCGTCAGCCCCAACCGGAAACCAATTTACGGTTATATTTACCCTGCTGCAGACCTTAAGCGGAACGGCGATTGTCTCTGAATCGATGGTTTCCAACACTATTCTTGTACTCGCGAGCGCCACAGGTATGATGCGTCTGCTTAAAGAGGTAGATCTCGATCAGGCCAGGCCGGGCGAAGTAGTAACCTATACCATAACTCTGACAAATCCGGGCCTAGAGGGTGTAAGAGAAATAGAAATTGTTGATCCCGTATCAGAATCTGTCGAGCTGGTTATTGACGCCTTTGGCCCCGGGCGGGATATCGCCTGGACGAGGGGGGCAGTTACCGTGTATCTTACCGCCGATCCACTGGATATGGATGAAGGGATGTACGATTTATCCGAAAAACGTCTTCAGATTATCCTTTCAAGACAAAGCCCATTTACACTCGAAAGCGGCGAAGAGGGGATAATAGAATATAGAGTACGGATCAAGTAGTAGGGTTGAAATATGTCTTCGCGGCCGGGTTAAAAGGGTTGCGCGGAATCAGCTGTTGTGAACAATATCTTCAACGCATTCGATTATATATTCAATTTCTTCGTTTCTTAATTCGGGATAGAAGGGGAGGCTGATTGTACGAGCTCCTATTTCTTCTGAAATGGGAAACATTCCGTGCTTGTATCCATATTTTTCTCTGTAAAAGGTCATAAGATGCAGAGGATGAAAATTGATAGAAACCCCTATGCCGCGGTTTTGCAATTCCGTGAGGGCCTCGTCGCGAATTTCGGGATCGACAAGGATTGTTATAAGATGAAAAGCGTGCCTGGCTTCGGGCCTTATCGTATGAAGTTCAATCCCGTCTATTTTACTGAAAGCGTCATGATATTTTTTATATATTTCACTTCTGCGTGCATACATAACGTCGATCTTCTTCAATTGTTCTATCAGTATCGCGGCGTGAATATTATCCATATTATATTTCCAACCCAGGATATCGACATCGTATTGCTTAAAATGGCCGGTGTATCTATCCGCTGCGGTTTTGTCAAATCCGTGAAGCCGGAGTTTCTTAAGCAGTTCGTACTTCTCTTCGCTCTTAACGGAAATGGCACCACCTTCGCCGCTTGTGATATTCTTTGTGGCATAGAAACTGAAACAGGCATAGTCTCCCCAGTGACCTGAGTTTTTTCCATTCCATTTGCCCTCCAGCGAATGGGCGGCATCTTCAATAACAGCCAGATTGTGTTTGTCCGCTATCTTTCGAATTCTTTCCATATCGCACATCTGGCCATAGAGATGAACGGGGAGGATCGCTTTTGTACGGGAAGTAACCGCGTTTTCAACAGCTTCCGGATCTATATTACCGGTTGATCTTTCCACATCAGCAAGCACGGGTGTTGCCCCTGCCATAAGGATACTGTTGGCTGTGCCGATAAAGGTAAGAGGAGTGGTTATTACTTCATCCCCGGAGCCGACTCCCGCCGCGAGAAGCGCCAGATGCATGGCGGCTGTACCACTTGTTACCCCTACCGTGCGGGAAAGATCAAGATATTCCGCCAGATCTTGTTCAAATGCTGCAACTTCATCCCCTGTAGTAATAAAAAGCGAACGCAGAACCGTGCTTACACGCGCAATCTCTTCATCTCCGACACTGTGTTTGAAAAATTCTATTTTCTTCACGATATCCCTTCTTCGACAAGAAACAGAAGGGCGGTATCCGTGAAGATACCGCCCGGTGCTATTTCGTTTTCTGATTCAGATTTATCTCTGACAATATTTTTTTGTTGTCCATAATATTGAATCTAACATCTTTCAAAAGTCTGTTAACGCAGATAGATTATTTTTCTGCTCTGTGAGAATTTATTTATCTTGATCCGGCAGAAATAAACGCCGGAATTTACAGCGTGTCCCAAATCATCTTTCCCGTTCCATAGAACTGAGTAGCTGCCGGGTGTGCGGCCCCTGTTTTCAAGAACACGTACAAGGCGCCCGGCTGTATCGAATATACGAAGAGCAACAACACCGGATTCGGCTACCGAATAAGAAATTGTCGTTGTTCCATTAAACGGATTTGGATAATTCTGCTGAAGTGAGTTAACTAAACTCGGTATCTTATTTTTGCCCTCTTCCTCTTCTTCTATTCCGGTCAAATTCTGGATGGTGAAAAGGCTGTCGCTTTCATCTTCATCGGTTAGAAGAGATGGATCGTAAGCGACTATTTTCACTAAGCAGGAGTCGGAAGCCGTAGAAGGCACCGTCCAGGTGTAGGAAGAGTCATTAGGTTCGCTTCCGGCGATCAGCGAGTAATCGTCCCCGCCGTTAACCGAGTAGTAAATATTAACCGAATCGACTCCGATGTTATCGGTGGCTATCCACTCGATATCGATCAAATCGTCCACATTGAACACTTCGCCGCCGTC
>JAUXHZ010000102.1 GCA_030621255.1 Candidatus Latescibacterota bacterium | reverse complement strand
GAGGTCAAAATGCAATATGGGAAACAAACCATTATACTCCTCAAGCAAAATAAATGTGGGGCTGAGAACTTCCTCTTTAGTCTCCAACCCGGCGCATATACCACGGATAAATAGAGTTTTTCCCACCCCGAGGCCACCTTCAAGAGAAATTACTGAACCTGCGGGAAGAAAACCGCCGAAAATCTTCCCAATCTCTATTGTTTTTTCCCGGGAATCACTCTTAACAGATAACTCTGCCTGGCGCCCGTTCAAACGACTGAGCCGCTCCATTTACCTGCCTGCCAATCAAAACCTGAAGTTACAAAGAATCATTGATATATAAATTACAGCCGCCTCGAGCATATCAGCTGCCCGCATTTATTTCGATTCAAGCGTAATACACGGAACGATCATCTCTTCCAGAGAAATGCCGCCATGTTGAAAACTTCCTCGAAACTGTTTTTCATATTTATGAAACTCTGTCGGATAAACAAAATAATAATTTTCTTTTGCAAAAACATAGTTTTTTGACGGGCTCTCTGCCGGAAGTCTTAAATCGAGAGGATTACTGACATGATAACTGTGCTTTTTGTCAGTACTTATATTTTCTCCGAATTTATAACGAAGATTAGTGGAAGTTCTTTTATTCGCACGAACCAGCAGTGCTTTTTTGCTCAACATAGACCCATGATCCGTGGTAATAACAACAACTGCATTCTGACGCACAATTTTCTGTAATATCTTGAAAAGGGCCGAATGGATAAACCAAGAACGCGTAATAGAACGAAAAGCACTTTCATTGGGAGACATTTCGGATAGTATCTTGTTATAGCTCCGTCCATGAGAAAGTATATCAATAAAATTGATTACTATTGCCACCAGATCCAGAGACTTGTAAGTGCCGATCTGCCCTTGAATATTATCTGCTTTATCATTATCAAGAATTTTGATGTATTTTGAATTAATCTTTCTAAATCCCTTTCTTTTAAGTTGTTCTTTCATAAGTTCATTCTCAAAAAGGTTCTTACCCGTTTCTTCATTCTTTGCTTTTTCAAGCCAGTATTCGGGATATTTCGTACTAATATCAGCCGGGTGCAATCCGGAAAAAATCGAATTCCTTGAGTATGGTGTGGCGGTAGGTAAAGTCGCGTAGAAAAAATCCTTTCTTATATTATAGAAATCAGCCAGAAGATCTTCCATCATAAGCCATTGATCATACCTCATGCAATCAATTACAATGAAATAAACCGTTCTATTGCTATCAAAATGAGGCAATACAAATCGATCAAAAATGTCCACGCTCAAGAGAGGCTTTTTCTCCGAATTAACCCACTCAACATAGTTTTCTTCAATAAAACGGCCAAATACCACATTGCTTCTGTCTCTCATCTCCATGTGGGTTTGATTAAGCCCGGTATTGCTGAAACGATCAAACTCAATATCCCAGTAAGTTAAATCCTTATGAATCTTTATCCAGTCAGCATAAGAGGCGTTGCTGCCAAGAAGGTTATCTATGGAATGGAATATCTGTAAATACTCTTTACTCGCCGTCCCCTCCTGGATTCTGTGAGATTCGAGAATCCGTTTTGAGGCTGAATAAATTTGAAGAGGATTAACCGGTTTGAGAAGATAGTCATCGATTTTCATGCCAATGGCCTGGTCCATAAGACCTTCAGCTTCATTCTTGGTTATCATGATAATCGGCAGGTTAGCATCAATCTCTTTAATTTCATGAAGAGTTTCCAGTCCACTTTTACCAGGCATAGTCTCATCCAGAAGAACAAGATCAAAGTTTTCGCTCTTGAGAAGATCTAAACACTCCTGGCCGCTAGACACCCCTTTTACTAAATAGCCCTTATCTTCAAGAAGAATCAAATGCGCCCGAAGAAGATCAATCTCATCATCAACCCACAATATTCGTTTCTTTTTTCTCAAAACTACCATCTCCAATATCCCTTTAATCAATCGGAAATATGACCAGGAATGTTGTTCCTTCACCATGCTGAGATTGAACTACCTTTATTGATCCATCGTGTATCTCTTCAACAATGCGTTTAACAAGGGCCAGCCCTAAACCCCACCCTCTCTCTTTTGTTGTAACCCCGGGTACAAATATTCTCTTCCGTAAAGCTGCTGACATACCCTTTCCCGTGTCACTGAATAGAATTTCGATTCTGTTATTGTTTCTGTTCACACTTCCCTTTATCTCTATCTTACCATCCTTGTCAGCAATGGCATCAAGGGCATTCTTTATTAAATTTTCAAACACCCAGCCAACAAGATCTCTGCTGCATCGAATCAAAGGCATTTCTTCAAGATCAACCTCTATTATCGACTTAATTCTCAAGGATGGACGCCGCCGTATAAAGTAATTTACCGTTTCAATAATAATTGGGGATATATCCTGATATTCAAGGTTTGGGGTAGACCCTATCTTGCTGAAACGGGATGATATTCTGTTTAACCTCTTTAAATCAAGGCCCGCTTCTTCTACAGCTGTAGACAGCCTTTCTGAAACACCATCCGATTCTATCTGTCCTTTCATAATCTCCAGCCAACCCAAGAGAGAGGATAGCGGCGTACCAAGTTGATGTGCCGTTTCTTTAGCCATGCCAACCCATACCGATCTTTGCTCTCCCATCTTCAGAGCCCTAAACCCAATAAACCCAAACAAGACAAACAAAACAAATACACCTAATTGAACATATGGGGCTACCTTTAGTTCCTGCGCCAGCCCAGAGAGCCCATAGTGAATGAAAAGTTTGATATCCCCTGTATCTACAGCTATCGGAGTATTAACCCGGTCAAATTCCGCTGTTTTTTTCAATACCCTTTCGAGCAATAGATCATCCGGGTTCGCGGGGTCGAAATCGAGAAGCCTGTAATACTCATCATCCCCAACCTGAGGCACACCAATCTCATTCCACACCATGGGCCTTCCCTCACTATCACTAATAACAAACGGTAGATCTATCGCCTCACGAATCTCACGGATAAAATCCTGGTTGTTTGAATCTTCTACCCTGCTGAGAGCAAGCCCCGTAAACCGGGAAAAGAGCCACGTTGTATTTTCCGCCTGACGCTGCATACGTACAATTAGATTGTTATTATAGATAAGGAGGGATATAACCAGGATTATACTTCCCGCTATAAAATAGATTTTGATCAAAAAGGGAAGATTTCTTGAAATATTTACCTTCACATTACCCCTCTAGATATTCTTTGCCGCCCATATATTGTACGAGAGCATCGGGAACACGCACCTTACCGGTCGGAGTTTGATAAAGTTCAAAGATTGTGGCAATTATCCTGGGAAGGGCCAGTCCTGAACCATTTAATGTATGCACAAATTGTGTCCCTCCCCCTTTCTCCTTCCGAAATTTTATTTTTGCGCGGCGGGCTTGAAAATCCTCGAAATTACTGCATGAAGAAACCTCCAGCCATTTAGCTGCAGCGGGAGCATACGTTTCCAGGTCATAACATTTTGCCGCGGCAAAGCTAAGATCCCCCGAACATAGTTCAATTACCCGGTATGGAATATCCAGAATCTCAAGAACCCCACATGCGTCTTTGAGTAAAAGTTCAAGTTCTTCATATGATGTTTCAGGCAGAACAGCCTTTACCATTTCTACTTTGTCAAATTGATGAACACGAATCAATCCTCTTGTATCCTTCCCATAACTCCCGGCCTCTCTTCTGAAACATGGACTGTACGCGGTCAGTTTAACGGGAAGCTGTTCAGCGGGCAATACCCTTCCCCTGAGCAAATTCGTAAGCGGCACTTCCGCCGTTGGGATGCAGTAAAGATCATCTGTCTCACAGTGATACATATCATCAGCCATTTTGGGAAGTTGGCCTGTTCCGATCATTGAATCCCTGTTGACAATATAGGGGATCGAAACTTCTTCATATCCATGATCACGGTGAATATCAAGCATAAGATTTACAAGAGCCCTGGAGAGTAAAGCTCCATCCCCTCTAAAAACCACAAACCCGCTTCCGCTGATCGTGGAACCGGCTTCAAGATCAAGCAGCCCCAGTTTTTCGCCAATTTCCCAGTGCGGTACAATCTCAAGATCATTCCTGAAAGGGTCACCCCAACTTCTAATTAAAATGCTGTCTTGTTCGTTCTTTCCAATTGGAACTGACTTATGCGGCAAATTCGGAATGGCCAGTTCCAATTCGCATAATTTCTCCGAAAGTATTTTTAGGTTGCCATCAATTTTTTTTATTGTGTTAGATGTCACCTTCATTTTTTCAATAAGGTCTGCGGCATCCTTCTTTTCCTTTTTTAGTTGAGAGATCTCCTTTGAGACGATATTTCTGCTCTGTTTAAGATCTTCGGATTTCTGAATAAGTTCTCTTCTATCCTTATCGAGCTGATAAAAAAGATCGAGGTTAAAATCAACTCCTTTATCCTTAATCCCTTTACGTAAAGCTTCGGGATCATTTCTTACAAATTTTCTGTCAAGCATGGCTATTTTGCTCCAAATCTTTCTATTTTAATCAAATCACAAAACCAAAGCTCTTCGCAGGTTAGGGTAATACAACTCCGGTTGCAAAACTATCACAGAGAATAGAAAAAGGCAAATGGAAATGAATTAAATTAATTCTCTTGTCTTGAAATAGACGAATTGTTTGATCTATATTTTTCTACTATTCCCTCTATAGTGCCTCTTGAAACTTTCACCCTCATCATAATCGTCAGAGAAAAAGCAAATAGTACTATTTCAAGAAAGATTGCCGTAAAAAACGCGACAAGATAACCCATTATAGTCAACACTCCAAGAATGCTGAAAAGAGCTGACAAACTCCACAGAGTAAAATCAACTTTCCGCATTGATTTGAATCTAATGAGCAAAAGATGATGCATGTGCCTTAGATCAGCTTCAAAAAGAGGCCGCCGGTTAATCAACCTGCGCAAAAAAGCAAGTGTCGTATCAAGTAGCGGAATAGTTAAAATAAAAATGCTCCCGGCAATTCTAAGAAGAATATCCTCCCCTGGAATTAAGAGCAGGAGCGAAATCAATCCGAACAGAATCCCCAGAAACAAACTGCCTGAATCACCCATAAATATCCTGGCGGGGGGGAAATTATACCGAAGAAACGCGAGGGAAGAACCTAAAATAACAACAGATACAAACACAATCATTGGTTGATAAAGAATTAATCCCGCCGCAGCAAAAGCAAGAGAAGCAACAACGGCAATTCCACCAGCCAGCCCGTCAATTCCATCAATGAGATTAAAAGATGTTGTTATTGTGAAAACCCATGAAGTTACAACGAAGAAAACGATAATCCGCATAAAAATTGCAAGATGAAAATCCGAATAATAACTAAGAAGCGTGCTTCC
>JAUXHZ010000247.1 GCA_030621255.1 Candidatus Latescibacterota bacterium | reverse complement strand
TTATCTTCATGTTAATTTTGTTCTTTCAATCCTGCGCCAGGGAGGGGATTAGATATAGCCCGGAAGAGTTTGATGCGGTGGGTATTCCCGAATCTCCCCTTGTAAGAGTGCTCATAATTGAGAAGAATGACAGAGTTGATATTGATTCGGAAGTTTTGTTATTTTCCGCGGGGGACCTGGACGGCAATGTAAGAAAGAAATTTGGGGGTGGAGGAAAATATACTGTTGCCGGAGGAGGGGGATATGTCCGGTTGATAAGGGATGGCAGGCTTATTATACGTGCTGAAAGGCTGTTTGTTGATTCTTCCTCCAAGGGCTTGATTCTTGTTAACGGAAAGGCTTACAGGGGAAGCCTGCAGTTAAGCAGCCGAACCGGTTCGGGGGTTTCAGTAATAAATTTTATCGGGGTGGATGATTATCTGAAAGGGGTGCTCCCTGTTGAAATAGGCTATCTTGACTCCGGCAGTTATGAGGCATACAGGGTTCAGGCTATAGCTTCACGTTCATACGCGCTCAGTAAATTAGAAAAGAAGAAAAATGAAAACTATGATCTTAGGGCTACAATTATGGATCAGGTTTATAAAGGTGTAGCGGGAGAAACTCCGGCATCAACACGGGCTGTTGTAGAAACTGAGGGTTTGGTGGCAATGTGGAAGGGAAAACCGATAAATGCCTACTATTCTTCATGCTGTGGCGGACATACCGCTGACATTAGATTGTCATGGCCATGGAAAGCGCATTTTCCCTACCTCTACGGAATACGTGATGCGCGTACAGAGAAAAGCGAAAGATCCTTTTGCCGCGGGTCCTCGCATTTTCGCTGGAGTGTAAGCTGGGGGGGGGATAAATTAGTAAAAATACTTCAGAAAAGCCTTAAGAAAGAAATTGGCGGAATAGTTGCCCCCTTTAGGAACTTGGTTGACCTGAGAACCGGCGGATTTGCTCCTGATGGAAGGGTTAAATACCTTGATGTGATAACTGACACTGGTAAATACCGTATAAATGGTGATCGGATTAGATGGGTTCTAAGGCCTGAATCTCACAATGGAGCGATTCTCAGGAGCACGTTATTCAAAATCGTTGTTAAGAAAAAAAGAGGAAAAGTTGTTCGGGTAGAAATTATAGGCGGTGGAAACGGGCACGGAGTTGGAATGTGTCAAACAGGCACAATCAAAATGGCGAAACTGGGATATAGTGCCGAAGAGATTATTTTGCATTATTATCCGGGCGTTGTAATAAAAGAAATATATTAGGCGGTCCAATTTTTGGCTTCAAAGGAAAAAATGTCTCGCGAGGATAATTATAGAGATTTTTTTCAGTTATTATCAGTTGGGCTTGAGGGGCCGAGACTTACTGAAGAAGAAAAAATAGCGCTCAGGAAATATCCTCCTTCAGGGATAATCCTATTTGAGAGAAATGTGGAGGATGCCGGTCAGCTTGGAACACTCGTAAGTGAAATAAGGGATATTATTATTGAGTCCTCCGGATTTGCTCCTCTGATTATGGCTGATCACGAGGGGGGCAGAATATCAGTGCTCGCCGCGGCGCTTGGAGTCCCTCCTCCTCAAATGGCAATAGCGGCGGGAAGAAATAGAAAAAAAAGAAAAGATGTTTACAAGGAAACGGCCCGCCGTATCAAATCGTGCGGTATTAATCTTATCCTTTCTCCCCTGGGCGATATCAATTCGGAGTATCTGAATCCAGTTATTGGAACCAGAGCCTTCGGAAGCGATTGCGGAGAGGTGTCGGAACTTGTATACGAAGCTGTAGAAACTTACAGGGAAGAGGGCATTTTGACATGCCTCAAACATTTTCCGGGACATGGGTTAACGATTGAAGATTCTCACCTTACACTCCCTGTTGTTCCGATTACGCTCGATAAGTTTGAAGAAAGAGAGCTTCTGCCGTTTGCAGCTGGTATTAAAGCCGGCGCGGAATTGGTTATGACCGCTCATATAAGGCCATTGGACAGGGAATTGCCCGCCTCAATGGATCCCGTGGTTGTCAAGGATATGTTACGCGGTAAGCTTTCCTTTGAAGGTGTAATTATTACAGATGCTCTTGAAATGAAGGGAGCATCGCAATTGGCGAAAGGTGAAGATGGAAGAGCGGATTTAGAAAGCCTGGTGGGACAGGCTCTGTCCGCGGGAAATGATATTCTCCTTTTTTCAAGGCCTGTTTGTGATATTGTTACTGAAATGAATAGTGTTTTCGGTTCAAGTCATCGGGAAGATGACATTTTGTTTGATGGTTTTCGGAAGCTGCATACTAAAGCCGCAAGAAAGATTTTTAAGCTTAGGGAAAAGATGGCCGATTTTGTTCCGAAGAATTCCGTATCACTCTCGAAAATTGATTCTCCTAATTTTCAAACAAGGGCATATACAAACCTGGCTGTCGATTCTGTACAGGTGATCATCGATCCGGGCCGTGTTTTGCCCCTTTCAGCTGAATCATTTTTATCTTTTCGCTTCATTGGAGAAAGAAGCGATTTTTACAGCGTTGCTGTAAAAATGTATATATTAAGTCTTTTAAGGGATAATAAATCTTTCAGCAGGGAGTTGTTCATTTCAGATGAAGGGGGCCGGGAATGCCCGGCATTCGATGTGAAGAAGAATATGGATTTCTTGAATGAATTAGCTATAGAAAATAATATTTTACCTGTTGAAATTCCGGGTGTGAGAGGGAGAGGGAAAAATCCGCTTTTTTTTGAACTTGCCTTTCACACGAAACGAAAGAATTATAAGGAGGTTCTATTCCTGCTGTGCAGAAAACCTGTTTCGAAGGATCTAATTACCGCAATGAGTGTAAAATCGGATATTATAGTTGTTTCCGACTGGCCTTATTCGGTTAACCTCGTGTCTGAACAAAAAACAGTAATTATAAC
>JAUXHZ010000253.1 GCA_030621255.1 Candidatus Latescibacterota bacterium | reverse complement strand
CGGTCCCCACCTCATCGAGAAGTCTCTTTAATTTTTTCTCATCCCCTGTTACCATCCGCCCCGCACGAAGCGCCTGACCAAAAAAACATGGAATACAATCAAGATATGTTCTCATTATTACGTTTCCTGCTTTCTTGTTATCTTTTCTAAAACTGTTTTGAAACCTCATCCGTAGATTAAGTAACGTTATCTGCCCCAATCTTTTTATGCGTTACCGCGAACCCGCTTATTAATAGTGGAAATATTACCTTTTTCTGTGATACTATTTTATACATTCGATTACAATACTTAAATACATTTTAAAAATGGACCTTTTAACAATATGAAAAATCATAGTTGCAATTTAGAAAATAATAAAAAAACCGCAAGATCAACGAGCTGTTTATTTATTACAGATCTGCACGGTAAAATAGACCGGTTTCAGAAACTGTTTCAGACAATTGAAATAGAAAAACCTGAAATTGTTTTTTTTGGAGGAGACATACTGCCCGGTTTTCAATCGTCCGGCGGCGCTTATAAAGATTTTATCAATGATTACCTATTGAAGGAATTATCGGGTCTTCGCGAAAGGCTCAAGGAAGCTTACCCGCGTATTTTTACAATATTGGGAAACGATGATGGCCGGTATTATGAGGAAAGCTTGATAAGAGCCTCTTCAGAAAAATTATTGGAATACAGCCATAATTGTAAGAAACAGCTGGGACAATGGACAATTTATGGTTATTCCTATGTTCCTCCGACTCCCTTCAGACTGAAAGACTGGGAACGGTACGATGTTTCCTGTTATGTTGATCCCGGCTCTATCTCTCCTGAAGAAGGAGAGCATTCATTCCAGGTTACTCCGGATGAACTAAGATATTCGACAATTCAAAAGGATCTTAATGAGTTAACAGGAACAGAAGATCTAAGCGATGCAATATTTTTATTTCATACCCCTCCTTACAAGACGAACCTTGACCGTGCCGCTCTCGATGGACAAATGATCGACCACGTTCCGCTTGATTTGCATGTTGGAAGCATAGCCGTTAAACGCTTTATCGAGTCAAGGCAACCGCATCTTACACTTCATGGCCATATACATGAATCAGCAAAAATTACGGGAGCGTGGCAGGACCGAATCGGACGTACGACAATGATGTCGGCAGCTCATGACGGCCCTGAGTTGGCATTGGTAAGATTCTCTCTTGAGGATCCCAACTCTGCTATTCGGGAACTTTTATGATGATTTATTCTTGTTCATCATTGGAAGAAGTAAGGCTGCGTCGGTAACAGCTCCAATCTTTACGGCAAAACTCGATCTATTTTTAATATCTTCATCTGTTACAATATGGACATCAATCAGTCCCCCGGTTCTGTATCCTGTTTTGATGTAGTTCATTTCGTCGATACAGAGACTCCATCCCTCCAACCAGAGCAAGAGTTCTTTGCGCTGCAAATCCGAACCGCGAAAGTGGATCAGGATGTCAATATCGCTTGCTATACCCGCAGAAGCGTTTTTTGTACTGCCGAACACATAAAATGCTTCAACTCCGAAACGCTCCGGGTCGAGTTGAGAAGCAATCCGTTTGGCTAATTTGAGACGCCATGTCCAAAAGTTTTTAGAAAGAGTTTTATTCCGCTCAACAAGTTTCTGTTCGACCGGTTGATCAACTGCGAACCCGGGTTTAGTCAGAATCCCAAGGGCTTCATTTAATTCGGCGTTCATCAGTATTTGAAGGATCCGACCGCCTGTTGTTTCAGGAATATCAATCAGGTGAACAGTATCGGCGATTGACGCAAATTCCGGCAGCACCTTCGGCAATATATTTGGAGATTTCATTAAGAATTGTTCATTGAATATTATTTCTTTATCGTCCGGGTACAGAGGAAGATACCGTATATGTCCTTCTACAAGATCCTGAAAAAAGTGTGTGCCGAATGAAAGATCAGGCATATAATTACCTTTCTTCCTGGCTATCTCAATAAGAACAGCTGTGTTGCTGATATCAGAATATGTAACATTTACTCCGAGCTTGATGTCTCCACGGCTTCCCCAACGCCCCGGCCCCATCAGGATAAACTTATGCTTTGGTAAAAGCTTGTTCATTTGCCCCACAGCGCGCCCGACTGAGAGCAGCGCGGACTTATCCGGTAATTCACTGTATTTCTGAGGATCTACATATACTATGTGGGTTATGTCCGGTACATATCCATTTGAAATATAACGGCTTGCCGAGAAGATAATATTCTCTTCATCTATATCCTTCGGAATAGGTACAGGAGCATCGATTTTCGAGTGGCTCTGCGGTCTGCACTGGAGAAGGTATAAATCCTTTCCATCATGAGCGAATTCTATATCTACCGGTGTTCCCAGGGTTTTTTCAAGCAGTTTAATTGTCCCATCCACTTGCTTGATGAAGGTCGAATCGTTAATAAGGCCCTCGAATGTTACAATGAGATCATCTTTTTCAAAATCGATGTTCATGATCATAGATTTCCGGAGATGTTGTCCGTCAAATACAGATACAACTTGATTAATCAAAGGCATTTCATTACCGTGCATTTTCAATAGCTCTTCAATATCAATTGTCTCGAAGGTATTTGTGTTCAAATTGATGACATCCATTTTTTTCGGCGAGTAATAGGCTATCTCCTCAGGTTTAATATTAACGCGTAGCCCCGGTTGACCCGCAGCTATCAGAACCGGGTAATCATCCCCGATGCGGTCAACAGCACGTGTACCCAACCCAGGGACGATTCGTATCAACCCATCACTATATTTGATCCGTGGAGACCAGCGAAATTCATTCTTGCTGAAAGCTACCCCGGCAAATACCGGAAGAAAATAATCCCCCACCTGCGTTCCGAT
>JAUXHZ010000024.1 GCA_030621255.1 Candidatus Latescibacterota bacterium | reverse complement strand
GCCCTGCAGAGGACAGAGGTTGCTGAAGCGGAAGAGCCTTTCACACCCGGACAGAAGGGGTCGAGCGCGATGCCGCACAAGAGAAATCCGATCCTTACGGAGAGGATAAGCGGGATGGCGAGGATTCTGCGGTCCAATTCGATCGTCGCTCTGGAAAATGTCGCTCTATGGCACGAGAGAGATATTAGCCATTCGTCGGTTGAAAGAATGATTTTCCCTGATTCAACGGGGATACTTGCCTATATGCTGGAAAAATTTACATGGGTGATGAAAAATTTACTGGTCAATAAAAGGGCAATGAAAAGGAATCTTGAGCTTACAGGCGGGCATATCTTTTCACAGCATATACTACTTCTTCTGGTAAAAAAGGGGCTTTCCAGGGAGGCTGCTTACGCGATAGTTCAGAGGGCCGCGATGAAGAGTATGAAATCCGACACCGGGTTTAAAGAACTTTTTGCAGGCGATAAAGCATTTACAAAGGTTTGTTCAACGGAGGAACTTGATAAGGCCTTCGATCTGGACAACCATTTTAAAAGGATCGATCATATTTTTAAAAGGGTATTTAAGTAGAGGAAAATTAATAAGCTGGATGTTCGGGTAAAAGGGAATCAGAGAAAGGATAAACCGAGTGCCAAAAGGAACTGTATCTATAAAAGGGAAGCCGGATTCGGAAGTAAAAGAATCATTATCTGAATACGGGTTTAATATAACGGTTGCTGAGGCGCGAAGAGTGGTAGAGCTTGTCGGCAGAGACCCGACACTGGTGGAGCTTACAATATTCAATACTATGTGGAGTGAGCATTGCAGCTACAAAAGCAGCAGTAAGGTGTTATCGGAATTTCTTCCCACCAAAGCGTCGAATGTTGTGATGGGGCCGGGGGAAGACGCGGGTGTGATTAGGTTTGCCCCTGCCGGCAAAGATGATTCATACTGCCTGGTAATTGCTCATGAAAGCCACAACCATCCTTCCCAGGTTCTTCCTGTCGAAGGCGCCGCAACCGGTATTGGAGGAATCGTAAGGGATGTCTATTGTATGGGAGCGGATGTTGTCGGTGTACTTGATCCCCTTCGTTTCGGGGACCCGAATGGGGAAAATGGACAGGAATCAATAGCTATAGCACGCGGAGTAATAGACGGCATAGCTCAATATGGAAATGCCCTCGGCGTACCGAATCTGGGGGGCGATATAATTTTTGACGGCGGATATGATGAAAATTGCCTTGTAAATGTTGTCGCGGTCGGCCTGGTAAAGGAATCAAGACTTATACGGAGCAGGGTTCCGATCGAGGCGAAAAAGATCCCCTACAAGCTTATTCTTGTTGGTAAACCGACAGATGACTCGGGGTTTGGCGGCGCAGCGTTTGCTTCTGAGGATCTTGCAGGTGAGGGAGAAGCGGACAGGGGAGCCGTGCAGGTTCCGGATCCATTTCTTAAGCGCGTTCTGACAGTAGCGAACAGGAGAGTTTTAGATCTGGCGCATGAGAAGGGTGTTAAGGTTGGATTTAAGGATCTCGGGGCTGGAGGGATAGCCTGTGTTACATCGGAAATGGCCGATGCCGGCGGGTTCGGAGCCCGACTGAATCTTGATCAGGTTAATCTCGCGACAGGGGATTATTCTCCGTCCGTCATTTCATGTTCTGAAACGCAGGAACGTTATTGTCTGGCCGTCCCGGAGGATTTTGTTGATGATGTTCTGGCAATATATAACGAGGATTATGAGCTTCCTCATATTTACCACGGAGCGGGAGCTTTTGTGATAGGCGACGTTATAAATGAGAAGAGTTACAGGATAGAAAGCGAGGGTGAGGTCGTATGTGAAACACCGGTGAAGGTGATTACGACAGGGATATCGTACGACAGAGAGAAAAAAACAGGCAAGAGGATTTTTAACGAACCTGAACTTGACCCCGCGAGATCGATAGAAGAGGATTTCCTGAAGATAATTTCATCGCCGAATATTGCTTCAAAGAATTATGTCTTCAGGCATTATGATTCTGAAGTTCAGGGCAGAGCGGTAATAAGGCCCGGTGAAGCGGACGCGGGGGTAATTGCTCCGATCCACGGCAGTAAAATCGGGCTTGCTTTTTCTGTTGATGGAAATTCCTATTATGGAAGGGTTGATCCATATCAGGGCGGCGCGCTCGCGGTGTGTGAAGCGGCAAGAAATGTAGCCGCTGTGGGAGCCGTTCCGTCAACTATAACCGATTGTCTTAACTACGGAAATCCTGAATACCCGGAGATTTTCTGGGAATTTTATGAAGGGGTAAGAGGAATTGGTGACGCGTGCAGAGGGATCGGCTTGATAGGTAAAGAGGGAGAGCCTCTTCCGGTAGTATCGGGGAATGTCAGTTTCTACAATCAGGGCAAGAGCGGAAAAGCTATCCCCCCTACTCCGGTTATAGCCTGCGCTGGAGTTGTGGAGGATTATTCCAGGTCACGTTCGATCTTTTTCAAGGAAGAGGGGAGTTCGGTATTTCTTATCGGAGAACCCCTCGATGAGCTTGGAGGCAGTGAGTATTACAGGCAGATATATAATACAAGCGGAGCGAATATTCCGCAGGCCGATTTTATTCGGGAAAGAAATCAGATCAAGACAGTAATAGATATGCACGGGCTGGGCTGGATAAGGGCGTGTCATGATATCAGCCAGGGCGGTTTAATTACCGCGCTTGCCGAGATGGCTATCGGCGCGAATCCCGCTCTGGGGCTGACAGTTGACCTTGATGAATTCGGCAGAACGGCGCTTGAACCCGAGAAACTTCTTTTCTCGGAAACGGGGAATTTTGTGGTTGAACTTCCCGGCGGAATTGAGAGGGAAGTGCTGGCGTTGTGCGCCAGAAATCGTGTCAAACTGTTCAGGCTTGGACAGCTTGTTTCCAGGCCGAAACTTAATATTACAGCCGGTAATGAGAGATTGGCAACCTGGGATATCGCCAAATTGAGGGATCTATATATGAATGGCTGCAGAGGGATATTCGGAAAGCAGGAAAGGAGAATAAGTGCAAGATAGTTTTAGCGGAAAGGTGGCTGTTATTCAGTTCCCGGGCGTCAATTGTGAGTCTGAGAGTGTCAGGGCTGTGCGGGCCGCGGGGTTGGAGTCGGAGATATTCCGCTGGAATATGCCGCCTCAGCTTCTTGGTGAAGCGCTTGCAGTTATTCTGCCCGGCGGGTTTTCGTACCAGGATAGGATAAGAGCCGGAGTGGTTGCCGCCAAGGACACTATTATGGATAAATTGAGCGATTTTGCCCGGGATGGCAAACCGGTACTTGGTATCTGCAATGGCGCTCAGGTTCTTGTTGAAGCGGGATTTATCCCCGGGCTGCATTGGGAAAAAATTGATCTTGCTCTTGCCCCGAATGTTATGAGTGACAGGGAAGGATATTACTGCAACTGGGTTCACGTTAGGGCTGAGGGGAATAATTGTTTGTGGATGAATAAATATAAAGAGGGAGATGTTATTCCTCTTCCGATAGCACACGCCGAAGGCCGTTTTGTAACGAAGGATGAAGATATTATAAATGATATGCATAAGAACAATCAGATAGTACTTCGTTATTGCACGGAAGTGGGGGATTTGGACAGCTCTTTTCCGGTAAACCCGAATGGTTCTGTTGAGAATGCCGCAGGTATATGTAATCCGGAGGGCAATGTGCTTGCCATGATGCCTCATCCTGAAAGGGCTTCATGGCTGAGACAGGTACCGGAGGATATCTCCGGCAAATGGAAAACGAAACGCAGAAATGCCTGCTGCCGGCCGGAAATAATGGAAGACGAAGGGCCCGGGCTCGCGTTTTTCGCGTCACTAATTAGGGAAATGACCGGGTGAGTGGGCGGGAATATTTCCCCGAGGGTCTTGTTAAAAGAAAATGGGCGCGCAACTGTTATCAATAAGGAGGAAGAAATTTGAAAGCCCGCGCGAAATTATGGGTAAAACTGAAAGTTACCGATCTTGTTGTTGAGACAGCATGGTTAACTCTGACTGAAAAACTTGAATTTGGTGATATTCTTTATGGCCTTGCTAAATATTCCTGCTGGTTTATGACGTGTGAAGGCAAAAACAGCGAGGTAATTATAAATGCTCTGGACCGGGTGATATCTCTAGACAGTACCTTTACAAATCAGAACAAGCACAAATATTCGTTGGTTGTTGAAGGTGAAGGAGCGTCATCCGGAGAAGATGGAAAAGAGGCCGTCTTGAGAAGGGGTGACCTTCAGCCTGAAAAGGATTTTCCTTTTCGCGCCGAAGCTGGTTCAGCGGGGGTTTACGCGTGCGATTGTATGATTAGTGAACTGGAATCTGATAAAGATAAAAGTTATGCGGACCGCTTAAACGGTAAATTAGGCGGCGTTTCCGTTTCAGAGATGAGGGCGGGACTGGTTTGGAGAATGATTGTTCGTGCCGACGGCAAAGATGATGCCGCGGAGAAGGTTAAAAAGATGGCTGTCACCCGTTCACGGCGTGAAGGCCTTCTTCTGAATCCTCATTATCAGGAATTTGAAATCATTTCAACAGTGAATCTTTCAAAAAGGAGCAGAGATTGAGAGAAGAGTGCGCGGTATTTGGAATATTCGGAAATGTTGAAGCCGCAAAACTAACCTATCTCGGGCTTTATTCGCTTCAGCACAGGGGGCAGGAGAGTACGGGGATAATTACGTCGGACGGCAGTGAGATGTATGAACACAAATCTATGGGGCTTGTATCAAAGGCCTTTTCCAGTGAGATAGTCCGGGGGTTAAAGGGGGATATCGCGATCGGGCATAACAGGTATTCGACCACAGGGGGGTCGTACCTTATTAACGCCCAGCCTTTTATGGTTAATTACAAGGGTGGCCAGATAGCGATAGCTCACAATGGAAATCTTGTTAACGCCGCTGAGTTGAAAAAAGAAATGGAAGAGGATGGATCTATATTTAGAAGTACTATGGATAGCGAAATAATATTACACCTTATAGCGAAAAGTAAAAAAAGAACTTCAACCGAAATGGTGGCCGATGCTCTTAACCGCGTTAAGGGCGCTTATTCAATTGTATTTCTTCTTAAGGATAGAATAATAGCGGCAAGGGACCCTCACGGGTTCAGGCCTCTTTGCGTAGGCAAGCTGGGCGACACTTACATATTTGCTTCTGAAAGTTGCGCTTTTGATCTTCTCGGGGCCGATTATGTGCGCGAAATAGAACCAGGCGAGATATGCGTGGCGACGAAAAACGGGCTTGAGTCGATAAATTTCTGCAAGCCGGCTGATCCTTCTGCAAAGTGTATTTTTGAATTTATATATTTCTCAAGGCCGGACAGCCGTATCTTCGGTGAAAATGTGGATAAGGTCAGAAGGAAGCTTGGGCGGAGGCTAAGTGAAGAGGCGCCCGTTGACGCTGATATTGTAATTTCCGTTCCCGATTCGAGTAACACTATAGCGCTTGGATACGCTCATGAGTCCGGGATCCCTTTTGAAATAGGGCTGATACGTAATCATTACGTCGGGCGGACATTTATTCAACCTGAGCAGAGTTCCAGGGATTTGGATGTTCGCATCAAGTACAATCCTGTCAGCGGCGTTCTGAAGGGTAAAAAGGTGATCGTAGTTGACGATTCGATTGTCCGGGGATCGACAATGAAAAAACTGACCAAAATGCTGCATGAAGCGGGCGCGGCTGAGATTCATTTAAGAATCGGGTCTCCAATGATAGCCCATTCATGTTATTTCGGTATAGATACACCCACAAGGAGTGAACTAATCGCTTTATCCCATTCGGTTGAGGAGATCAGATCTTTCCTTGGAGCGGAAAGCCTTGAGTATATTTCTCTTGAGGGGTTGAAAAGCTGCGTCAAAGATCCGGAGGGTTACTGTGTTGCCTGTTTTGATGGTGATTATCCTGTTGACTGCAGTAATTGTCATACGGATGCTGTGAATGCCGGCAAAACCGCCGCCGCCGGTCAGCCGGGGTTGAAGGGATTATGAGTATCATGAATATACCTCCCTCTACGCGCGATATTAATGACGTGTTGGAATATACCGTTTCAAACGGCGCGGAGTTTGTTGAACTCTTTTTTGAAAACAGCCAGGTGTGTTCCCTCCTTCTTGAAGACAGCAAAGCGGAAAAAATATCAAAGGGGAGAGATGCCGGTTTCGGCCTCAGAATAGTCAACGCCGGCAGCACCGCGTATGGGTATTCGAATGTTATGTCCAGGAAAGAGATGATGCGGTTAAGCCGGGATGTTCTGGATAAGATCAAGAGCGGGAAAGGCGATTTTATTATACCCGGCAATATAAAGAAAGGACACGTTACTGAAATAGCGATGCCGGCTGAACGCGTTTCCCTTGAAGAGAAGATCGCGATAGCATTTGCGGCCGACAGTATTGCCAGAGATATTTCTGAAGAGATTGCCCAGGTAAGTGTGAGATATGGGGAAAGTCTTCAGTACGTAGAAATATTCAACAGCGAAGGGGTGGCGGTTGGAGATGAGCGGAGGCAGATTCTTTTTAATATAACAGTGGTAGCCTCGGATGGTTCAGATCTGCAGTCCGCTTACAGGAGTGTTGGAGGGAGGAAGGGATATGAATTTCTTTCCCCCGAATTACTGGAAAGCCTTGCACGGGAGGCTGCCGCCGGCGCTGTAAGGATGCTGCATGCGCCCCATGTTTCAGGGGGGAGCATGAAGGTTGTTTTGGGTAGTGAGGCGGGTGGTACAATGGTGCATGAAGCGATAGGGCATGGGTTGGAAGGTGACTCTGTAAGCAAAGAGCAGTCGGTTTACAGCGGCAGGATGGGGGATAAGGTTCCTTCAGAGCTTGTCAGTGTTGTGGATGACGCCACTCTGACAGGACGGAGGGGATCATATGTTTATGACGACGAGGGGTATCCCGCGTCGAGAACTCTCCTTGTGGATAAGGGTGTTTTGAAAGGTTATATGCACAGCCGCTGTTCGGCCGAAAGGCTTGAAACCTCTTCGACGGGAAATGCCAGGAGGGAATCGTTCAGATACAGGCCGATTGTGCGAATGAGCAATACGATGATTGTTCCCCGGGAGGACGATCCGGATTCGATCATATCGAGTGTTGAAGATGGTTTGTATGTTGCCCGTATGGGCGGCGGGCAGGTTGACACGGCAACAGGGGATTTTGTTTTCAAGGTTAACGAAGGATATAAGATAAAAAATGGAAAGATCGGCAGTCCGGTCAGGGGCGCGACCCTTATAGGGAATGGCCCGGGAATATTAAATCAAATTGATATGGTTGGAAATGATCCGGGATTTGGTATAGGTACATGTGGTAAAGATGGGCAGCAAGTGCCCGTATCGGACGCCCAGCCGACTTTGAGAATCCCATCCATTACTGTAGGGGGAGAAGCGTAAAGAGCGTGATATTTTATGAGCGGCAATCTTGTTAATCTCTATTATGACGGGATACTCCCGACTGTAGAAAAACCATCAAGGTATATTGGAAAAGAACTAAATTTTTTATCCACCGGATTTAGAGATGAAAAATTCAATGTTCTGCTTGCATTCCCGGATGTTTATGAGATAGGAATGTCATATCAGGGGATTCATACCCTTTACAGGAAACTATTTTACAGCAAAGAAACGGAAGTTGAATTTGTTTTTGCGCCTTGGCCCGATATGGAGAAGCGGCTGATAGATTGCGGGGAACAGTTAAGGTCGCTGCAGACAGGAACACCTGCCGGCAAATTTGATCTCATTGGATTTTCTCTGACATATGAGCTTCACTACACGAATTTTCTTATGATGCTGCGCCTGGCCGGAATACCAATTGAAGCATCCAAAAGAACCCAAAACGATTCTCTGGTTGTCGCCGGGGGGGCATGCTGTTTGAATCCCCTCCCCTTTCTTAAATCACTCGATGCTGTTTTTCTCGGCGATGGCGAAGAGTCTTTGCCTGAAGCGGTTGATCTGTTGAAGGAACTGAAGGATTCCGGGGCGGGAAGGGATGAACAAAAAGAGGCGCTATCCGGGATAGAAGGTGTTTATGTGGATCAATATTCCTCCAGCGCCGGATCGCGGATCTATTCGATACCGGCGGAGAAGAAATTTGAGCCTCCCTACAGGCTGCCGGAGGTAGTGCGCCCATGGAAGCCGCTTGTGCCTTCTTCCGGAATTGTTCATGGAAGGCTGGTTGTTGAGGTGCAGAGGGGATGCAGCAGGGGATGCCGTTTTTGCCAGGCGGGGATGCTTTATCGGCCGTGCCGTGAAAGGAGTGTCGATGGGATAGTCCGGGCGGTCACTGAAGGGCTGGACGCGAGTGGCTGGGACGAAGTATCGCTTCTTTCACTTTCTACTTCCGATTATTCAAAACTCGACGAACTTGTTGAAAAACTGACTCCGGAGCTGCGCCGCAGAAATGTGTCTCTGGCTTTGCCCAGTCTGCGTCCTGAAACGATAACGGATAAAATTATTGAAGCGCTTTCGCTGGGGAAGAGGTCCGGTTTTACGATCGCCCCTGAAGCCGGTACAGACCGGCTGAGAAAGATTATAAACCGTAAGATGAGTAATGAAGAAATTATCGACAGTTCCCGCAGAATAATTGAAAGCGGGTGGCGGACTCTGAAGCTTTATTTTATGATAGGCCTTCCGACTGAGACTGAGAAGGATCTCGATGGGATTGTTGATTTGATTAATGATATTTTGAGGTTGAAGAAGAACGGGAAATTCAAATTGAACGTGACGATATCACCATTTGTTCCAAAAGCACATACACCCTTTCAGTGGGAGAAGCAATGCGGCTTTGAGGAGTTTGCGGGAAAGGAGAGATATCTTTCGCGACGCCTGAGAGACCGCCGCCTGAATCTAAGCCTCAGGAATCCCTCCGTCAGTATACTTGAAGGAATACTTGCGAGAGGGGATTCTTCCCTGTGGCCTGTTCTTCTTCGGGTTGTCGAAAAGGGAGGCAGGTTTGAGGGATGGAGCGATTATTTCAACTTTGATATCTGGAAGGAAACTCTGGAAGAGGAGGGAATAGATTTTCGTGAGCTTCTTTCAGAAATTCCGCCGGAGGATCCTCTTCCCTGGGAAAGATTCAAATCGGCTGTGAGTGAAAAATTTCTGCGGAGAGAAAAAGAAAAAGGATACGCTGGAAAGTTGACTCCGGATTGCAGGGAAGGGATATGCACTGATTGCGGTGTCTGTGATGATCTGCCGGGTATTAGGGATGCCGGTTTGGTAAAGATAACAAAAGATTTAGTTGGAGCTGGAGAGTT
>JAUXHZ010000038.1 GCA_030621255.1 Candidatus Latescibacterota bacterium | reverse complement strand
AAGCCACTCTTGTACCCTTCAGTGTTTTACAAAGAACCGAACACGCTGCCAGACTTGCCGGGCACTCATCTGAAAAGGGTAACCAAAACAGTTTGAGTGATTCCGCTGTCGCCGCCTTGACCGCTAGAAGCGCGGCTGAAGGAGCTTTTCTGAATATAATTATTAACCTGCCCGGCATTAAAGATAAAAAATTCAGCGCCGATATACTGAAAGATGCTGAGAAAATCAGAAAGAACGTAGTAGAGCACACTGAAGAAACTGTTCTCATGGCGAGAAAGGCTCTTTCGGAACAGGATTGATACAGTCAATTCCGGATAAATAAAGGAACTATATAGTGATCTCTCTAGAGGCTGAAAATGTAAATAAATTTGTAGCCGCTGATAAAATAGAGAAAGGAATGCCGGAAGCATCCAATGCCCTTAAATTTCTTCTGGATAGAAAAGGCGCCGGGTCAAATATGCTCGGATGGCTGGACTTGCCATACACACCGGAGCGTGAACTGGATGCCATATCCAACACTGGGAAAAGAATACAGGATGAAAATGACTGCCTTGTTGTAATAGGGATTGGAGGGTCATACCTTGGCGCCAGGGCCGCTATTGAGGCTCTTCCGGAAGAAGGGTCTTTTCCGGTAATATTCGCGGGGAACAACCTCTCACCCGGCTATCACGACCGGCTTCTTTCCAGCCTCGACGGAAAACGATTCGCTCTCTGTGTTATATCGAAGTCGGGAACAACAACCGAACCCGCCATTGCTTTCAGGCTACTAAGAAAAAAACTTATTGAACAATTCGGCAAAGAAGAGGCTTCAAAGAGGATAATAGCGATTACTGATATTGAGAGCGGAGCGCTTAGAAAAATGGCGGATTCCGAAGGAATATCATCTTTTACGATACCCCGGGATGTTGGCGGGAGATTCAGCATTCTTTCTCCCGTAGGCCTTTTACCCTGCGCTGTCGCCGGCATTCCTGTAAAAGAAATGATTGGCGGCGCCTCTTCCGCAATGAAGCAATACACCAGCGGAAAAGAAGATAATATAATGCTTCGTTACGCCCTTCTGCGGCATATTCTTCATAATCGGGGAACCGCCATCGAAGTTCTTTCAACCTTTCATCCTGAACTTGATCTTTTCTGCGGATGGTGGAAACAACTCGCCGGGGAATCAGAGGGAAAGGATGGCAAAGGGCTATTCCCCGCGTCAACCGTTATGACCACCGATCTGCATTCTCTGGGACAGTTTCTTCAGGATGGATCAAGAGAGATACTTGAAACATTCCTTATAGCGGAGCGCCCGAGGCGTAATCTAACGGTTCCGGAAGATAAAGAAAATCTGGACAACCTTAATTATCTAGCAGGAAGACCGCTCGGCGAGATCAACCGGAAAGCCTATGAGGGAACAAAAGCAGCTCATATTTCCGGTGGAATCCCGGTTATCTCACTCCAAATCCCGTCGATCACTCCAGCTTCGATAGGAGAATTATTTATCTTTTTCGAACTGTCTATCGCAGTGAGCGGACACCTGCTCGGTGTAAATCCCTTTAATCAGCCCGGGGTAGAGGAATACAAAACCAGAATGTTCAGATTACTCGGCAAGCCCGGGGTTTAATAATGCCGTCAAATAAAAGGAAAGTACTTACAGATTCAGCATTCCCGGCATCACTGCTTATTTTTCTCTTCCTATTTATCTTATTTACGATCTCATGCTCAAGAGATAACCCCGTTATAAAAGAAACTTATGTAATGGGGACAAAAGCGAGTATTACCATTTACGGAATGAACAGGGAAAAGGCTCTTGAAGCCGCCGGCAAAGCCCTTCACGAACTTCACAGACTCGAATCGATAATGAGCACCTGGGATCCGGAAAGTGAAATATCACAACTTAATTCCAACAGTGGGGAAAAACATTTTGCTCTTTCCACGGAACTATCCGAGCTTATCAGGATATCAATTCAGTTTTCAGAAATAACGAAGGGCGCTTTCGACATTACAGCAAGGCCTCTCGTCCAACTCTGGGGATTCCAAGATGGCGCGGACATGCTCCCCTCAGAAAGCGAGATAAGCAATACACTAAAGAATGTAGGATACAAGAAAATGAATATTGACCCCGGCATCAATGCCATAACGCTGCCGAAAGGAATGCAGATCGATCTCGCCGGGGTGGCGAAGGGGTACGGCGTTGATCAATGCGCGGCAATACTTAAGAGAGAAGGGGTGAGTTCCGCCCTTGTTAATCTTGGAGGAAATATCTTCGCTATCGGAGCGCCTCCAGGCAAAAAGGGATGGATTGTCGGAATACGCGACCCTCGTAAAGAATCAAAACTAGCTGGGTACATTATCATAAAAGATGAAGCTGTGGCAACTTCCGGAAATTATGAAAACTTTATCAAAAGAAAAGATAAAACAATCGGCCATATCATCGATCCGGCAACAGGAAAGCCTGTTTCCGGTAATACTTTAAGTGTAACTGTTATCTCCCCGACAGCCGCCGCTTCCGACGCGCTCTCTACCGCCCTCTTTGTTCTCGGGCCGAAGAAGGGAATAAGTACTCTCAAGCAGCTTACGCGAAGCAATAAATACACCGGGGCTCTCTTTATCATTTCAGAGAATAACGATATTAGATTTGTAAAAAGCGCCAACCTGGATGGAAAACTAATTCCTGTGAATAGCACACCCTGAGCAATCGTGAGCCTTGCTGATAATCGGTTCTCTTCCGGATCTTTCCGCGATCTTTATTTCAACTTTGTTCATCAGGCCCAGAAGAATTCCAAGTACAATGAAGGCGCCCGGCGGCATTATCATCAAAAGAAGGGGTTGATAGGAATCACCAAATATCGAAATATTAAGTATGGTTCCGTTACCAAGGAGTTCCCTTATCGCTCCTATAACGGTAAGAGAGATTGCAAACCCGAATCCCATTCCAAAGCCGTCTACTATAGAGATCCAAATAGGATTCTTTGAAGCAAAAGCCTCCGCGCGCCCCAGAATAACACAATTAACAACAATAAGAGGAATAAAAAGCCCGAGGCTCTTATGCAGAGCGTGAAAATATCCATTCATAACGAGATCCACGATAGTAACAAATGTGGCGATAGTCACAATAAAGGCGGGTATGCGGATCTTTTTGGGAATAAATGATCTTATCATCGAAATAACCATGTTGGAAGAAACAAGAACAAATGTAGTTGCCAGTCCCATCCCCAAACCATTTACCGCTGTAGTAGTAACAGCCAGGGTCGGGCAAATCCCCAACACCAGCCTGAAAACCGGATTTTCGCTCCAGAATCCCTTAAGAAACTCTTTGCCTGCCCTCATTACTTTTTCTCCTTATTTCCTTTTTTGTTTTCGTAACCGGTATTTTCCCCGCCGGTTATTTCATTAATATGCTTTTCATAAAACTTTAATCCTTTATAAACCGCCCGCGTCACAGCCCGTGACGAAATCGTAGCTCCCGTAATCTGCTTAAATACACCGCCATCCTTCTCTACTTCCCATAGTTCAGGATTATTGATACCGCGGGTTTTAAATTGTGTTTTAAAATCCTCAGATTGAATCTTAGCTCCCAGGCCGGGAGTCTCCGCGTGCGTTAAGATTTCGATGCCCTGAATAACACCATCGAGATTAACACCAACCATAAACTCTATATCGCCGGAATAGCCGTCGTGCGATAGTACGGGGAATGCAACACCATTGATTTTGCCATCTTTCTTCCCCCTGAATACCTCAAGAGTATCTCCGGTAATATCGGGAATAAGTATACTATCCTCAGTCAATTCATTATCAAAGGGGGGCAGGACATTCCTTAAAGCCTTCATCTTTTCTTCTCTTAAAGCGTTCTCTATAGGCTGCTCTGTCTGCTGATTTACAAAAGCAAGCACACCGGCAGACACGGCTGTAATAACTGTTAAAATCAGAGTTAACCGGAATATTTCTTTCATTGCCCTAAGACCTCCATCATCTTATTCTATGCCGCCCGAGCTCCAAATACCTTTTGTTTTGTATAACGGTCGATAAGGGGCGTTGCCGCATTCATAAGCAGAATCGCGAAACTCACTCCCTCCGGATATACTCCGAATAACCTTATAAGAACTGTTATCACACCGCAACCCGCCCCAAATATAATCTTTCCAAGGGGCGTCATCGGAGATGTAACATAATCTGTCGCCATAAATATTGCGCCCAGGAAAAGGCCTCCTGTTAACACATGAAATGTCGGATTGGCATAGTGCGCCGGGTCAATCAGGTGGAATATCCCCGTCATAGCCCAGACGGAACCGATAAAGGTAACTGGTATATGCCAAGAAATTACTTTCTTCACTATAAGATAAAGGCCTCCGGCCAGCAGGAGAATAATTGATACCTCTCCGAGGCACCCCCCCCTGTTACCGACAAGAAGATTAAGGATTTCTTCCCGGCCGAATTCCATCTCAATATGACCGAGAGCTTCAAGACTCTCTGCTATGCGTCCAAGAGGGGTCGCCGTAGTAACAGCGTCCGCTCCCCATTTTGAAGGAGCAATCCACTTTGTCATCTGTACAGGAAAGGATATCACTAAGACGACGCGCCCTATAAGGGCCGGATTGAACGGATTGTACCCAAGCCCTCCGAAAAACTGTTTGGCGACAACAATCGCGAAAAATGTTCCGGTTACAACAAGCCACCATGGACTGCCCGGCGGCAGGTTAAGAGCGAGCAAAAGCCCGGTAAGAAGAGCGCTGCCGTCACGAACATTAACGGGGCGCTTCATAATGCGTAACGCAACAAGTTCAAAAAGAAGAGCCGAACATATTGAAATAATAATTACTCTGAGCGAAGAAATTCCGAATATATAGACAGAAAATAGAGCGGCTGGAAGAAGAGCAAAAATAACCAGCCTCATGATGCCGGAAGTTGTCTGTCCATCATGAATATGCGGAGATGAACTAACAAGAAACCTCGCTTCAATAGCCTCTTTTTTCTTCGCCGGCTTTATCGAAGCTTTTTTTTTATCGGCCGCTTGTTCTCTTTTTTCAGCCCCGGATCCCGGGCCTTTATCTTTCATTTCGTCTTCCAAAAGAACCTCCAGATATTTACATTACACAGATACTGATTGAAATGAGCGTTGCCGCTCAATCGCCAATCATCAGCCTGTTTTTTTCGATCTCTTTCTAATCTCGGCCTTGGCTCTTTTGAAATGCTGAACCAACGGCCTCTTTGAGGGACAAACATAGGCACATGAACCGCATTCGATACAATCCATAACACAATATTCTTCCGTCTCATCGTAACGCATTCTCTCTGCGAAGATACTGATAGCGGAAGGATCAAGATTCATCGGGCAAACTGCTAAACACCGGCCGCAGCGAATACATGGATTGTTTTCAAATTGGGCAACCTCGTCAGCTTTAAGCAGAACTATCCCGCTTGTGCCCTTACCTACCGCGGAATCAAGTGAATACTGCGCGATTCCCATCATAGGACCGCCGCTTATCACCTTGGCTGTATCATCGGTCATACCACCGCAAAAATCTACTATATCCCTGAAAGTTGTTCCTATGCGCGCAAGAATATTGCTCGGGTTTTTAATGCCGCTGCCTGTAACTGTAACCACACGCCGTATGAGGGGCCGGTTCAGCCGGGCAGCCTCAAAAGCGGCAAAACAGGTTCCAACATTCTGAACGAGAGCGCCCGCATCCATCGGCAATCCCCCTGTTGGGACCTTCCTTCCCGTTATAGCATAAATAAGTTGTTTTTCCGCTCCCTGAGGATAGATAACTCCCAGCGCTTCAACGCGGAACCGATCCCTGCCTGCGGTAAGATTTTTCATTTTCTCGATCGCGTCAGGCTTGTTCTTCTCGATCGCGACAACAATATTATCAACATTGATCGCCCGGGCGAAAAGAGACGCCCCTTCAAGAATTTCCTCTGCCTTTTCCAGCATCAATCTGTGGTCGGAGGCAAGATAGGGCTCACATTCAGCGCCGTTAAGGATAAGAATGTCGATCGGTTTATCTTCAGGCGGAGAGAGCTTAACGTGTGTAGGAAATGTCGCGCCTCCCATCCCCACAACCCCCGCATTGTTAACAATATTCTTTATTTCATCCGGAGTGAACCCGGAGATATCCCTTTCTTTGTCGCATCCTTCCGCCCACTCATCCTCCCCATCCGGGATAATAACAGCAGCTTCCATCTCCGTTCCCACAGGGGAAGGGTGAAGTCCTATAGATTTAATTTTACCCGATGTGGGTGAATGAACAGGGGTTGAAACAAATCCTCCGGCTTCGGCTATAACCTGTCCCTTCTTAACTTCGTCCCCCTTCTCTACAACAGGTTTGGAAGGCACGCCAAGATTCTGTGAAAAATATACGATTAATTGTTCAGGCAAAGGCATCACTTTTACAGGCTCGCCGCTTGCCAATTCTTTATGATAATCCGGATGTATCCCGCCAAAGAAACCCTTAGCCATCACGAACCACCTCCCGCCGCTTGTTTCAGGGAGTTTTCACTGTCATAAACCTTTATAGTCCCCATTGGACACTCGTCCGCGACATTTTCCGGTATCTCCATAGCATAATTTACGACGGCAAGAAAATCATCCATCTCGATAGCTCCCTCCGGCGCGGCCTTTACGCATTTCTGACAACCTATGCATGCCACTTCGCACTTCTTCTTAGCTGCCGCACCCTTATCATGAGAGGAACAGAGGATATGAAGTTTCCTGCTTGCCGGAACCAGTTTGATGATATCCTTTGGACAGGCTTCAACACATTTCCCACAGCCAGTACACTTATCACTGATTATTTTTGCTATCCCCTCGGGCATTATTTCTATCGCCCCAAACGGACAAGCTCCGACGCACGTCCCCAATCCGAGGCATCCGTATGAACACGCCTTATCACCGCCATAAAACATATCAGCGGAAACACAGTCATATACACCATTGTAATGATATTTCTTAAGCGCGTTTTCATTATTCCCCGCGCATAGAACAATCGCGACATCCCTCTCGCCGCCCGAGAAATCAACTCCCATTATCCCCGCGATCTCTTTTGCGACCGCCTGGCCGCCGACGGGACAGTCATCTATACAGGCTTTCCCTTCAGCTATCCGCTTGGCGAGCTCTGAACATCCGGGGTATCCGCATGCTCCGCAATTCGCGCCGGGAAGCGCTTCTTCAATCTCTTCAGTCCTGGGGTCTGTCTCAACGGCGAACACCCTGGCCGCGATTGCTAACCCGAGGCTGCCCAGGAATCCAAGTCCCGCAAGAGTAATAACAGCAGCCAACATAATACTACATTCCTCCATTTCAAATATCGTATATCAAACAAACCCGGCCGGATTCGGATTACTACATTTTCACAAGCCCGGCAAATCCCATAAACGCCAGAGAGAGCAGCCCGGCGGTAACAAGCCCGATAGCAGTACCGCGGAAACAAACCGGCGCGTCACATAACTCTATACGCTCTCTAAGCCCCGAAAAAAGAACCATCGCCAGGCCGAAACCCAGGCCGGCTCCTATTCCAAAAACGGCGCTTTCGATAAGTGTATACTCCTTTTGAATATTAAGCACCGAAAGCCCGAGTACGGCGCAATTCGTTGTAATAAGGGGCAAATAAATACCGAGCGCTTTATTAAGCGCCGGAGACAACTTCTGAAGTACAAGCTCAACAAGCTGGACTAGAACCGCTATTACAAGGATAAAAGAAACTGTCCTTAGAAAGGCTAGATCAAAAGGTACAAGAAGATAATGATATATCAGCCATGTAGCGACAGAAGCCATTGTCAGAACAAAGAGAACGGCGCCGCTCATACCGACTGCCGTTTCCAGTTTCTTAGAAACCCCGAGAAAAGGGCATATTCCAAGGAATCTGGCCAGAACAAAGTTGTTGACCAGCACAGCTCCGATAATAATAAGGATTAATTTTTCCATAAACTATCCGCCCTCTATCAAAATTCGATTCTTTGAAGATTCTCGCGCAGGTAACTTGCTTTCTTTAATATATGTTCACTCTTATAATTTTTAGTTAGCTGATTAAACGGCATTAACTTAATATAGTTTTACAAAAAAATCAACCACTATTCAAGTTCGAATTTTTTAAATTTTTTCGCGTGTCCCGTCAATCCCGATAAAATTATAAAAAATAATTTT
>JAUXHZ010000113.1 GCA_030621255.1 Candidatus Latescibacterota bacterium | reverse complement strand
CTATGCGCCTTCAGAATAACTTCAAGCGCCTCCTGCCAGGGACAATCTTTTATATGCACATAGACATCTCCCTCTACATCAGCGCCGGCGACAATATTTATATCGGCAAACTCGGCAATGGTTTGAAGCACTGTTTTGATATCAGCCCCTTGGGCATCCAGCGTGATTCTCCGCGAACCGATATGTAGACCCGTTCCCGTAGCCGGAGCACCCCTCACATACGAATGTGACCAAGGAAGATTATCCCCCTTGATAAGCTCGCTGGAATTATCAAAATTAATTTCAGTACCTAATCCTGAACCGGAAATTACGGTTTGCCTCTTTACTATGCGGCTTTGCTGAAGCTCGATAGTATCACTACCGGTATCTTCGTCGCTAACCCAGGGAGAAACCGCTTTCTGCACATCGGGAGCGCTGTTGCTATTATCTCCATCGTTTTTTGTGCTCTTCGTGTCATCTGCCGGGCCTGCAGCTTCTTTTTCACCCTGCATTACCTTCTCAAGAGGCATAAAGGGTACGATCGAGGCCTGGGTAACTCCGCTTAGCGCCTTCTCTATTTCCATTCTATTTTTAGCGGCAGTCTCATTATTAACCGCTTTAACTTCCGTGCCGGTTAATGAGATACTACTGAAATCACCGCCATTTGAATCGGAAATAAGCAGAACCTGTTTGTTTTCATCTTCAAAAATGCGATGGTTGATTTCTTTTCTAAGATCGATCACAAGCCTGCTTACCGGCACTGGATCTCTTTTGAACTGAGCTGCCCTTATCCTGTATATCAGCGAAGATTCCGTTTGATATACCGACTTACTCAAATCATTCTCAGCTCCTATACAATCGACGACCAGCCTTTCGGGATCTTTAACAAAGAAAAGCTTAAACTCAACATTCCCAGCCTTACTGATTTCAATTCTTAAATCACCGTTTACTTCCCTGATCTGAAGATCACTAATTTCCCCGGCGGAACTGGATTCCGGCAGAGAATTGATCGAGATAAAAATCAAGGCAAATAATATCAACGTTAATTTGAAAAACCTTTGCATTTTATTCTCCTTTTCCCTTCGGTCCCTCAAGATTGAGAGTTATGCTGCTTGTCTGCCCATACATTGTCACTCGAGCGATCAAGGAACGTTTCGCGACAGAAATAACGTTTCCATTCCTTATCGGATCCCCCACCTTTAATATGTATCCAATTCCATTATTATCTTCCAGCATTGCGTATTTTTCCATTCCTCCGGAAAGTACTCCTACAAGACTAACCTTGTAAATATCAACAAGATCTGTCTGTGTTTCCTCATAACTACCCTCCATCAAACTCTGAAATGGGTCTCTACGGTTAAATGCCTGATAATAATAGTGTTTTGTTCGAAGATTACTCTGGCTATTTTCCTTCTCGGTGGCAATACCTGTTGAGGGTAACAGTAAACCCAAAAGAATCACCAAAGCCGTTATCCGGGTACATTTCGTACCGGGCCATTTACGATTTATCTTTTTTATCAACATCCGAAACCTCACCACCTTCAAGGAGTGTATAAGCAGTCATTGTCATCTCCGCTTCAATCGTCTGTGTTTTACCGACTTTTTCCTGATTATTGCTCTTCAGGGAAGATACCTGCAGGTTAGACACATTAACAATACGGTCAATATTTGCCACTTTTGACAGGAAGATACCAACCTGATGATATTTCCCTTTTACCTTGATACTTATCGGATTTTCTGCAAAGAACTCCTTTTCAACCCTTTGCCCGGGCTCGAAGAGAACAAAACTCACACCGGCTTGATTCCCGGCTCTTGTTATCTTCCTGAGCAGTCCGGCAACCTCGTCATCTTCAGGTAACAATTTAAGAGCCGCTACCCATTTCTGGTGCAGCCTGTTGTATTCATTCTCCAGCTGCTTTAAATTGCCCACGGTTTTTCTTGCCTTTTCCAGCTCGGCGCTTACCTTCTCATATTCCGTGCTTAACGATGCTTCCTCTGCCGCCATCGGCCTGTAGAAAAAGGGTATAAAAGCGGTGAAGAAATATATATACCCAATTATTGCCAGGAACACTCCTACAACTATTGTTTTCTGAATCTGTGGATCTTTAAAATCCATTTCTTCTCCCTCTCTTCGTTATTGTGGCATTGCATTAGCTTTTAAAGAAAATTTCATTACTTTACTATCCCGGATCTTTCCCTCCTCCGCGATCTTCAGACCAACACTCGTAAATATCGGAGATGTTTCGAGATTCGTCATCATATCCGCTACTTTGTAGTTATTAAAAGCGATCCCGTCAATAGTATATGTATTCGGAGAAAGTTCCGTTATGTCTGTCAACCAGCAATTTTGAGGTATCTTCATACCAATATCATTAAGCAATTTTACTCTGAAAAATCGATATCTATCGAGCGAGGTAATAAGCTGGAGCCTTCTATCGACCTCTCCGCGTTCCTTTGTAATTTTCTTGATCTTTTCCAACTGCGGTGCAAGTTCTTTCGATTCCTTGCGGGCGATTTCTATCTTGTTATTAAGATCAACCACTCTGTGTTTTTGTATGAACCCAAGGGTAAGGATAACTCCCAGAAATACTACAATTCCGCCAACCATATATATTGTTGACATCTCGGGAAGATGAAAATTGCGTTTTCCCTCCCTGTCCTCCTGTGGAAGCAGATTGATTCTAATCATTATTCCCCCGCCTTTCTCAGGGCGAGTCCAATGCCCACTGTCAATAATGGCGCTATTGCGTCTAATTCCTCTTCATATTCAGCGAAAACCCCTTCTTCATACTCAACCTGGGCAAAGGGATTATGGATCGAAAAATCAATATCATGTTTTTCCGAAAGTATCTCTGTTAAGAAAGGAAGCCTCGCGCCGCCTCCACTAAGTACGATTTTATCTATTTTATCCGCGTCTCCGGCAGCCTTGAGAAAAGCAATACTTCTCTCTATACCAAGCGACAGATCCGTTACTTGCTTCCTGAATATATCCTTTACCTTGGCCTCGTCTATTTCACCAAGTTCACCTTTGATGATCTGCTGCGCCCCTTCATAATCGAGTCCAAGTTCTTTTTGAAGATTCTCAATAAAATTGTTTGTCCCTATACTGATATCTCTGGTAAAGTGAGGACTGTTGTTCTGAATGATATTTATATTAGTTACATCACTCCCGATATTTACTAGTCCTATAACTTCATCCATATTTTCCTCTGAAGCAATGTAGTTTGCTTCATAACTGTTCTGAACGGCAAATGAATCTACATCTATCACTGTAGGTTTTAACCCGGCATCCCGAAGAAGCTCAGCGTAATCGTTCACCATGTCCTTCTTCGCTGCAACGAGTAGAACTTCCATTTGATTCGCGCCGATATCTTCATTAAGTATTTGAAAATCGAGGCAGACATCGTCTATATCGAAAGGAACATGCTGTTCAGCTTCCCAGAATATAGCTTCCGCAGCGTCCTCTTCAGACATTTTATCCATAACAATCTTTTTTACGATGACCGCGCGGCCCGAAACAGCCGTTACTACTTCTTTGCCAACTACACCCGCCTGTTCTATACATTCGATGATGCTCTCGACAACAAGATTTCTATCCATAATCTCATCTTCAACGATCGCCTCAGGCAGAAGCTTGCTAATCCCAAAATGTACAATCTTTGGAACCTTTTCAGAGCGGTCAACCTCAATTACTTTAACCATACTTGAACCTACATCGATACTTATTGTTGACGACTTTTTCTTAAATGGTAAAGAGATCATTAACACACCAGCCTTTTCATACAAGGAAACTGTGCTTTCCAAAACTGATTATTTTTAAATTTTATCCAACTGCTTTTTTAATATCCGAATCTGTAACCAACGCAACATGTGTGCCAAACAGCTGAATTTCTCACATTCGTAACCTATTGCGATTATGCGTGTTATTAAATGATATTCGGAGAGCTTCTGTACAATTCCATCGAATTGCAAGGTTTTTATGCAAATTGACAAATTACTGAAACTGGAGAAAATACCACTTCAGGAGAAAGTCTCCAAGGAAAAGACAGACTATGCCGGCCGGCGCGAGAAAGGATCCGAAGGGTACGGCCGTCTGATTTGTTCCACCCTTCCGAAGCAGAAATACTCCATAAATTGCTCCAAAGAAAGAAGCTATAACTATTACCGGCAAAACTAACTTTATTCCCAAAAACGCCCCTATCATCGCCATCAGTTTTACATCCCCCCCACCCATACCATCTACCTTTCTGAGACCTTTGTAAACAACTCCCGTTAAATAAAGGCTTCCACCCCCGACAAACGCACCGGATATCGAGTAAATTATACCAATCCGGTTTCCGGCAACGGCCCACAGAATTCCAATTATGATAAATGGCAAGCTGATGACATTCGGGATAATCTGGTGATCCCAGTCGATCATTGTAACAGCAAGAAGCGCCATTATGAACGGATAGATAACTAACAAATCGATACTCAATCCTAAACGGTACAGACAAAGCGAGGCGAAAATACCGCCTAGAAGTTCAATAACCGGATACCTGACAGCTATTCTTTTTCTGCATCCCGCGCACCTCCCCCCAAGAAAGATATAACTGAAAAGAGGAATGTTTTCATACCACCTGATCACACGCTCGCAGTTGGGGCACGAAGATCGCGGCCTTACAATAGATTTCCCTCTCGGCACCCTGTATATTACAACATTAAGAAAACTGCCGGCAGCCAGGCCCGCTATAAAACCCGGTATTAGTAATACGCTGTTGATATTCAATATTTCTCTTTCTCAGAAAGTTTCTTTTCAAGCTTTTCAATATAACCTTCAGCAAGATCGGCCATAAAGGGATCATCAGAACTATCGGCAAGCCTCTTCCACATCTCAATACTTGCTTTGACATCTCCCCCGTTTGCGGCGG
>JAUXHZ010000290.1 GCA_030621255.1 Candidatus Latescibacterota bacterium | reverse complement strand
CATATTCATTTCCTGATCCCGCCCCCAGGGATTGCTAAAGACTGCGGGGTACTGTCCGGCATCAACATCCCGCGGGATAAACAGGAACTCTTCGGAGAGGCTTCTTTCATAATTGGAATTTCCAGACTCGGAAAGCCCCGATGAAAGGTTCTTGAAGATATCTTTCGCCACTTCGGGTATTACCCAGGTATCTTCCCCTCCGCTACCGGGGTCCTGGGCTTCTCTCGGTTCAAAGAGACACCCCGTCCCGGTACAGGCAATACCGAGCGCCAAAACACCAGTTAGTATAATCCTCCTACAATTTCTCATATTATCTGCTCCTAAAACTCAAACACCAACTTCATATTAATCTCCCAGAACTTCCGCATGGCATCTGAGATTCTGTGTCCGTAATTTCTTACATAGGCGACATCAAGATTCATGTTCCCTTTTCCCAATACTTTTTTCTTTCCCTTGAAACCGATCCTTAAGGTTCCCGAATCATAGAATGTCGATTTCGTAATAACCCTTTCTCCGTTCTCTACGCCAAGTCGATTGTTCTGTCTTAAACGAAAGAACGCGCTTGAAAACAGATCGAGAAAACTTGCCGCTTTATAATCAACATTCATTTTCATTTGATGTTTGAAATTTTCACTTATTCTGTTGTAGTGCTTTTCGTTTCCTACTGTAAGATAGCTTCCGGTATCTCTCATATCATATGTATGATCAAACCCGAAGCTGAGACCTTTTTGAAAGTTCATTTTGGCATTCGTGTTCATCAATGTTGTCCGGTCAAGGTAGTTTCTATTTTCATCGAATGTAAACTCGGTATATTCCATTTTGACCTCGTAGGCCTGCGAAAGGGTAAGCCAGCTGAACGGTCTTACAGTAAATCCCGGCATCAGCCTGTATATATATTCTACATGATTATCGCTTGACAGAGAGCGGTCGATATTACTGGTTTCATAGCGGCTGGCCTTGATCTCAACTCTGGCATCAACATTTTTAAACGGATTGGCGTTCATCTTTACCCCGCCCCCGTAATAATAATAATCCACGTCGCGTGGATTTTCTTTATACTTTTTGTAGAATTTCTGTTTTAAAGACATCCTCCCATTTGCAGAAATATCCCAACCCTTCCCAAGCTTCTGAGAAGCCCTGAACCCGAGTTTATTTTCATCCTCGCTGTAACTCGAAACAGAATTAATCCCGTAATCTACATCTGTTTTTGCTTTTTCAAAAGTGAAGGTAGCCGACCCCTCTTTACTGAATTTGTAAACTGTCTTAGCGTTCAGATTATTCCTTTCATATTTCTTTGATAATCTTGTATCTACATCATATTTCCTGTCATCAAGGGAATGATCAAATTTTATATCCAGCTTAACAAAACTCGCCGGCACAAATCCTGAATGAATAGTAAGAACCTCTCCCTTTTCGTCTATTTTCTCCCTCTTTGCCAACTCCGGATTGTCAAGTATCTCAAGCGAGTTTCCCCTTGGAGGGTCCACTCTTTTTATATCTCCTGTTTTTCTTTCATAATTAACGGTTAAAAATTGATCCCGGCTTTTTTTATACCCCGCATTAACCTTGAAAGTGTCGTTCCAGCTTGGAATATTATTAAATTCGATCGGCCCGATCTCGCTTCCTTCTCTTGATATAAAAACTCCGTATCCGCCGCCAAAAGTAAAGTTTTCTCCTAACGCGTAGCTCAAATACCCGCTTGCATCACCAGACATCTTTCTGTCATACTTAAAATCATGCTCCCCTCTGACATAATCTCCCTTAAAATAGAAAAGTGATCTTTTCGCTTTAAGAACGGGCTTCATATATTTAAAATCCCCTCCTGCCCTTTCATTTTCGAAGACAATATCCTTGCCGAAACGCGACAGCGAAACAGTCTTGCTTTTTCTGTAATCCTCCCCCAATCTAAAAGAAACCACATATAGGCCGGGGACTATTTTTATAGCTGAATTAGTAAACTTTTCCGTGAGATCAACCATATCACGCGTTCTATATTTCTTTTCCCCTACCATGACGTTACTCGTAATAACCCATCCCCCCCCGGGTTCCATCACCATATTCATGCCGCTGCTCAGATTTATCGCCGACATCCCCGCGCTGGAATTAACACTCCATTTCGGCGTGAGCTGCCAGCCCGCATCATCGGATGACTCCGGCCCGGTTAATGTGTCACTCTCTGCGTATTTTTCATCTACATTTGTACTATCACTCCGCGCTTCGGCAGCCGCCCCTCTGCCGGCCAGTAATATTAAAATTATAATTCCCGATATCCCTTTAATTGATTTCATCCCATCTCCACATACGAAGAAAAAAGATTGAACCAATCGTCCAACTTTAAATTTTCCGCCCTCTTGCTCATATCGACGCCGGATAGAATTTC
>JAUXHZ010000333.1 GCA_030621255.1 Candidatus Latescibacterota bacterium | reverse complement strand
TCCTCAGGGTGTGAAGGGATAATATCGTTTCCCAGACTCCCGAACGCGCCGCAATCCACAAGGAAACTTGTTTCCCCAGTCTCAACAAGATAGCATGACCCCCCAACTTCACTCGCGCCGCCGCAGAAGCGCACAGCCGGATATTTATCTCCGCTCTGCCACTTTCCGGTTAACCTCAAACCGGATACTACTACGGTTACACTTGCGATAACAAAGAGCAATTTGAATCTTTTATTCATCTTTTTCCCTTTAATCTATTTTTCGAACCGCCACATATTCGCGTTCCATGTATCTCCCGACTGCGTAGGGTTCGGACGATAATTTTTCATCGCGGCCGGCATAACATCCACCTGAGTAATCCAGAGAAGAGGAATAACAGGAACCTCACTGGCCAATATCTCCATTATTTCAGAATACAATTCCTTCCTCCGGTCAAAGGAAACAGTACTGCTTCCAAGAGACAAAAGATGAGTCAATGTATCATTTCTGAAACGGGAATAGTTCTGTCCGACAGGGGGTAAAAAATCCCCCGAATAACTGGTTTCCTTCGTTGAAGGATCGGGCGGAGCCATAAAAGCATAAAGAGCGAGATCATACTTTCCGCCACTGAGAATACCTCCATCATCAAACCCGGCAAACAGAACGCTGGGATGGTAATTTTTAATTCTTAACTTCACCCCTATTTTACCGAGTTGTTCCGCCAAAACAACCTCCGTACGTTTTCTGTTTGCCCTTCCTGTAACTGTCGATATCTCAAGGCTAAGTTCACGTCCGTCTTTTTCTCTGATCCCATCTCCATTCTTATCCCTCCAACCAGCCTCTTCAAGAAGGGTTCTCGCCAATTCAAGATTATAGCCATTAAATTTTCTTCCAAAACCGGTATGAAAAGGAGAATCAGGATGTTCATCACTATAAGCCGGCAGCCACAACCCTTTGTAGATCTTTTCAGATATCTCCTCTCTGTTAATCGCCACTGAAAGAGCCCTGCGGACACGGTTGTCACGTAAGAAAAGATGTTCGCAATTCAGATCGAGGTGTTCGAGAAACAAAGCCGGAGTTTTATAAATCTTTATTTTTTCAATGCCGGAAACGATTTCCAGAAAGGCGTTTGGAACATTATCCGCGCCCATTATCTCGCCGCTCTCAAGCTGAAACATCAGCGAATTCCCATCGAGAATGAATTTTATGATAATCTTGTCGAGATACGGCCCTTCATGGTAATAATCTCTATTCGCCTTCAGAACTATATAAGACCCCGCTTTCCACTCATCAAAAACAAAGGGGCCGCTGCCGACGGGATATTTATGAAAATCAGCGCTAATAAAATCTTTCCCGGCGAATTCAGCAAGCAGATGGCGCGGCAGAACAGATTCATCATAGAAACAATCCCCCACAAAGTTCGTATATACTTCACTCATATGAAAAACGACCGTATGAGAGTCCGGAGTAGCAACACTTTCAATAACATCCCATCCCTGACGGGTACTAACATTTATCTCCGGATTTATCATCACCTCGTATGTAAATCTGACATCATCGGATGTTACCGGTTTGCCGTCATGCCAGCGAGCGTTCTTTCTCAAATGATATGTGTAAGTAAGATAATCTTCTGAGATACCACCATTCTTAACAGTTGGTATTTCAGTTATCAAATCAGGCACCAATTCCATTTTGTCATTATGCTTTACGAACTTACTGAAGATCAAATTGCAAAGATATATCCCTGAAAGCATACTGCTTATCGATTCATTCAGTATCTCCGGCTCCTGCTGCATGCCGATAACCAGAGTGCCTCCCAATCTATTCCGTCCGTTCATTCCGGATTGCTTTACTTCACCCTCCGCATCATCATTGTCCGAGCATCCGGAGAATAAAATAAGGATAGATATTAGATAAATTGAAAGAGATTTCATCTTTTTCTCCATTTAATGCAGATTATCATATTATATGGGCGCTTACCTTCGTACGGAGTCCACAATTGCCGGAATTGCAGGGGACGATCTTTTT
>JAUXHZ010000357.1 GCA_030621255.1 Candidatus Latescibacterota bacterium | reverse complement strand
AAAAGTACAATTACAATTGAGAACAGGGACTCCGGGTTTCTTTCACAGGATTTAATAGAGGCGCTGAGGTGTGAAAATCTGTATCTTGTTGATTCTCTCGCGGAGGGTCAGAATCCTGTGCGCACGCTGATTATTCCCGAACGATTTACCAGAGATATTTTATCAAGAGAGAAAACAGAACTACTATTGAGCAAAGAAAAAAACTCAAATTTTGACGCAGGCCAGGCGGCCTCGGTGGCTATCTTCAGGGGGTTGGCAAAGATTTGTTCCGGCCTTATTGAAGTAGAGATTGAAGAGATCAAAAAAGGCGATAAGCGTTTTATTATTCAGAGCGACTCGGTCAGCGGCAGTCTCTGGAGTTTGTCCGGCGGCCGCCCGGAGGTTGTGAGCGAGTATAAAACCCGCCTTGATACTATACTCGCCAGAGAGCCGATTATTACCCTAAAGGATGAATTCGCGGGGAAGGAGAAAGGGAAAGGAATCCCGAGCGGGTTTCAATCTTCTGTTCCGGGGAGTCTTGTAATGTTTGTGCTGATGGGTATGGTGTTTAGCGGTACCGCGATTGTCGCTGAAAGGGCAAGCGGTGTGCTTAAAAGGATTGCAGTAAGCCCGGCAGGAAAGATGGAAATTGTAACCGGGAAATTGCTTGGAAGGATGGTTATTGCCGGCGTTCAAATCCTTTTTCTCCTTATCGCGGGAAGATTCCTCTTTGGTATTACACTTGGGAATTCCTATATAGGGCTGATATTTCTGATGACGGCTTTCGCGTTCTGTACCGGCTCTTTTGCTCTTCTCTTCGGTTCGCTTTTCAGTGATCCTGATCAAGTTACCGGGTTCGCAGTCTTGACATCCCTTGCTATGTCATCTCTGGGCGGCTGCTGGTGGCCCCTTGAAGTTGTCTCGAAACCATTCAGGATAGTTGCCTTTTGTCTTCCAACCGGATGGGCTATCAACGGCCTTCACAAAATCATTTCCTTCGGGTACGGGTTGTCCTCTATCATTCAGCATATTTCTATTCTCATTATATTCGGAATCATTTTTTTGGTAATAGCTTCCAAAAAGCTGAAGATTTCAATGTGAGGGCCGCGCGATAATCTTTCGAGACGTCAGTTCTTGTCCCGGGCTGCGGCGGTGTAAAAAATATCTTTCCCATGCTCTTCTTTTACAATTCTATCCTCATCGAGAAGTGAATATATTATCTTTACTATCCCGGGAACGGGAATTCCGAGAGACCGGTTGATATCTTCAACTGTGCAGGGGCGTCTTTGGATAAGTGAAAGAATTTTCTTCTCAGCGTCTGTTTCAGTTTTTTCCGCCTGCACTTTTGGCGCAGCTATAATTTCAGCCTTGGGGCCGAAGAATTGCCGGATATCTTCTAATTTGCTGATATCAAGGGGATGTGCGTCCTTCTCAGTTCCCGGCCTTACAGCTGTGTTAAGCTGAATTGTATCAAAATCGAGTGTTTCTATAACCGATGCCAGGGCGAGAAGATTTTTCCTGTCAGTG
>JAUXHZ010000295.1 GCA_030621255.1 Candidatus Latescibacterota bacterium | reverse complement strand
CTGATAAAAATGTAATAATAGGATATCTTTCGCCGAGAAGCGGCGTAAGCGATAAACTGTTTATTGGAAAAGGGGCGCGGGTCAGAAGCGGGAGTGTGATTTACGCGGGTTCCACTATAGGTGATGGCTTGGAGACCGGCCATAACGTAGTGTTGCGTGAACAGAATGAAATCGGCAACGATTTTTCAATATGGAACAATTCTGTCGTAGATTACGGGTGCAGGATCGGAAACGGAGTAAAAATTCACTGCAATATTTATATTGCCCAATTTACAGTAATTGAAGATGAGGTTTTTATGGCTCCGGGGGTAACTATTGCCAATGATATTCACCCTGGATGCCCTAAATCAAATGAATGCATGCGCGGTCCGGTGTTAAAGAAAGGTTGCCGTCTTGGAGTTAATGTTACAGTAGTTCCTTATGTTACGATTGGAGAAAACACACTTATTGGCGCGGGTTCTGTTGTAACAAAGGATATCCCGGCAGACGTTCTTGCATATGGTAATCCCGCGAGAGTACACGCGAAACTTTCTGAACTAGTCTGCAAGACTGGAAGAAGAGAGGCGCCCTACCGTTAGAGGTTCCCATTGATGGCGGATTCTCCAGATAACAGGAAAATATTTATACTTGTTTCCTCTCTTGTTACGGGCGGAGCTGAGGTTATAGTCAAAACTCTCACGAAAGGCCTATCCGCCTCAAGGTTTGATATACATATTTTATGCCTTCACCAACCCGGAAGAATTGGAAGAGAGTTAATTAATTCCGGGTTCAATGTAAAATGGGGACTTTCCCGAGGTAGATTCGATCCGGGAACCTTTTTCAGGTTGCTTAGAATATTCCGTAAAAACAAAAACGCGGTTCTTTTTTCACTCGATCATCATAATGCCATGTTCTGGGGTGCTCTAGCCGCTAAAGTCGCTGGTTTGAGAAAGAGGATTCTATCTGTGCATTCAACCCGGTTATCAGCGAAGGGCTATTTCAATTTTACGGATAGGCTTGTTCTACCTTTGTATGACAGAATAGTGGCTTTGTCCCTGACTCACGCGAGTTATTTAAAAGAAGAGGAAGGAGTCAGGGATCACCAGGTAGAAATTATAAATAACGGTGTAAATGTAGACAGGTTCTATCCGGTAGATTCTGAAGAAAGAAGAAGAAAATGTAAACTAAGGCTTTCAATACCGGAAAATAGTATTACAGTAACTATTGTCGCGGCTCTAAGGCCCGAGAAAAATCATCGCATGTTTCTTGATGCCGCTTTATTAATTTCAAAAAAGAGAAAGGATATAAATTTTTTAGTGGTAGGGGATGGAGAGGAAAAGAGTATGCTGCAAACGATGGCAAATGAAATGTTGCCGGAAGGGAGAGTGACCTTTCTTGGAAACAGGAGTGATATTCCGGAGATACTTTCAGTTACTGACATTTCCGTGCTTTGTTCCTTTATGGAGATATTTCCAGTGACCGTATTGGAAGCGATGTCTGCCGGTTTGCCGGTTATATCTACTGATGTTGGATCTCTTTCAGAGATGATCCGGAATGATGAAGATGGAATACTCATTCAGTCGGAAGATACTTATTCTTTGACGCGGGCTATTGAATATCTGGCGGACAATAGTAAAATTCGACTGGATATGGGGAAAAGAGCGAGAGAGAAAGTTTCAGAAAGATTCTCTACAAAAAAGATGTTAAGTAAGTACGCCAGATTATTTGAAGAAGACCCGCCTATCGTTCAGGACTGAATTTGGCGAATAGCAATTTAACTTTTCAGTATTGATTTTGAGAGGAAGAGTAAATTTAAATTGAAAATCGCAATGTTAGGGTCGAAAGGAATACCAGCGCTATTTGGCGGGATTGAGCGTCATGTGGAAGAGATTAGTGTAAGGCTCGCACGAAAGGGTCACAGCGTAACTGTTTTCGGCAGGAAATCTTTCAGCCGGAATGGAAAATATCATAATGTCGATACACGTGTTTTACCTTCAATTCAGACTAAGAATCTTGATACTGCCACAAATTCATTATTTTCCACCCTTTCGGTAATAACCGGTAATTTTGATATAATACATTACCACGGTATAGGGCCTTCTCTTTTTTGCCCCCTGGCACGGATAAGCAACAAGAAAATCGTTTCAACAATACATGCTCCGGACTACAGACAGGTAAAATGGGGAAGGTTCGCCAGTTATATGCTCAAAATCGGTGAAAAGCAGGCTGTGTTAAAATCTGACGCGGCAATCGCGGTCTCAAAAATTATGTTGAAAGAGCTTAATAAAAAATATAGCAGAGGAATTCACTATATACCGA
>JAUXHZ010000184.1 GCA_030621255.1 Candidatus Latescibacterota bacterium | reverse complement strand
GAAACAGGCGAGAGGATCGGCGTGATATTTGAAACAGCCACTCATTTTGATACCCCAGGCATGATGAGCCGACTCGTTGCCTGGACACGAGAGGAAATGGAAAACAAGAATTATCACGCACTTTTTGTCATAGCGGTTTTTGTCGTCAGGTTTCTTGCAATCCATCCGTTTCAAGACGGAAACGGACGATTATCCCGAGCACTGACGACATTACTGCTTCTCCGCAATGGATACACGTATGCTCCGTACAGTTCGCTTGAGCGAATCGTTGAAGAGAACAAAGACGAATACTATCTTGCCTTGCGGCAAGCACAGGCCACGCTTGATGGGGATGAATCACAGCTGATTAACTGGATTACGTTTTTTTTGGATTGTCTTGTGCAGCAGCAAAATATTCTTGAGCTAAAACTTAACAGGGAAAGGCTCATGGCTCCGCTATCTCCCCTGTCAGCTATGCTTATAAAGGTCGTCGAGGAACATGGCAGGTTGACAGTCCGTGATGCGGCCTCCCTGACTGAAGCTAATCGAAATACAATTAAAGTTCACTTCAAACAATTGGTGGATGCGGGGCGTTTAGTCCGGTGTGGCAGGGGAAAGGGGACCTGGTACGAGAAGCCGTAACTCTGCTGGTCGGTGGAATGTTGTACGTATTTTCAGTTGGAAATTTCAGCCGCAGGAAAAACTTTCAGGAGGGAATAAAAAAAATATAAATAGGGGTTGACAAAAAATAGAAGAGATGTTAAATTTTACACATGTTGAATATTTAACATAACACTTCCCCTGTCCAGGCCTCCCCAGCCGGAACGGGAAGCATAAAGGAGCACCAGAAGATGGACAGACCGAATATCAGCGAATTAACGAAGCGCGAAAGAGAGATCATGGAAGTGATCTACGATCTCGGAAACACTACTGCGGCGCAGGTAGTCGAGAAGCTGCCCGGTAAGCCTGTGAACGCTACGATCAGGACCATGCTCGGCGTGCTCGAGGAAAAAGGCTTTCTCCGGCACGAAAGAGAAAAGGGCCGCTATATCTATTATCCGACCATTCCTCTCAGCCAGGCGAGAAAGTCCGCGCTCCACAATGTCGTCGATACCTTCTTCAAGGGCGCTGAAGCAAGCGCGGTGATCTCGATCCTGAAGAAATCTGAGGCGGGCCTGTCCGGGAGCGACGCGGATATGATACTGGGCCTTATAAAAAGAACGAGAAAGGAAGGTCGATAGAGATGTTATCACTCCTCAACTCTATATTGGCCGGGATGCCGTGGACAGGGCTCTTGCGTTTTCTTGTTGATGTGACTGTTAAAGGCGGGCTGATCATCGGAGCCGCCTCCGTCGCGACGCTGCTGCTGCGCAGAAATTCCGCCTATATCAGAAACATGGTATGGGTATTCGCGCTGACCGGGCTTCTTCTGATGCCGGTCTTTTCACTTATGGCACCCGTATGGAACCTTCCGATCATTCCTGAACTTAGTTCGTGGGGAGCGCGCTCCTATATTTCGGAGAACGTGAAACCGGATCAGGATTCGTTCGTAGGGCCTCTTTTCCACGACGAAACGGCTTCTCTGTCTGCAGCGGATGATGCCGAACTCACGTTACCGATCGGTATCCCATGGTACGTGTGGTGCATAATGGCATGGATAGCCGGAGGAATAATCTCTCTCGGTTACTATGCCGTCTCGCGCGCCGGCGTACGCCGTATTGTAAGGAATTCCTATTCGGTAAAGAGCAGGTGGCTTTCAGTTCTTGATGAAATTTCCATGGGGCTGGGACTGAAGCGTGACGTGGAACTGCTTGAATCAGACAGGATAAGAACAGCGATTACGGTAGGTGTATTCAAACCGGTAGTTATCGTTCCTGCCGGATCGAACGACTGGACATCAGAAAGGATGAACCTGGTCCTGTCGCACGAGCTGGCGCACGTTAAGCGTTGGGATACACTGATAGAGATCTTTGCTCTCCTCGCTACCGTCATCTACTGGTTTAATCCGATGTTCTGGTTCGCCGTAAAACAACTCAGGATAGAAAGAGAGAGGGATTGTGACAATGCGGTCCTCTGTACGGGGGCAAGGCCGTCCGATTATGCCGAGTTATTGATGAAAATAGCAGCTGATCTTGGCAATTCGGCTCGGCCGGTTTGGAAGTTATCTACGATATCACAGGACTCTAACCTAAAGGACAGACTAATGAGTATATTAAATCCAAAGATAGACAGGAAAAGGGGAGGCCGGCGTTCCGCGCTGGTCACCGGAATAATCGTTCTCGCCGTTCTTCTTCCTCTCTCAACATCCGGGCTTTGGAACGATTCCATGGCGCAGGAGAAACAGGAGAAGAAAAAGAAGGCGAAAACAGAGGAGATGAAGAAGGAATACCAGAAGAAGATGATGCAAAAGAAGAAACAGGCTAAAATGGAGAAGATGACACCTGAAGAAAAAAAGAAGATGCAGGCTGAGAAATTACACAAGGGCTGGCAGGAAATTATGAAGCAGGAGAATTCGGCTGCGGCCCACGTCGGCAAAGCCTTCAAGAAAGAGGATATCAAGACAGGGCTTAAGAAATTTAAGAAGATGAAGAAGGCAAATTCCCACTATATCAAGGAGAACGAGTTTAATACCCTCGGGTATATCTTTCCCCAGGGGGGAAACACTGAAAAGGCTGTAGCAGCCTTCGAAATAAACGCAAAAGAGTTCCCAGATGCGTGGAACGTCTATGACAGCCTCGGAGAGGCGTATATGGTCGCCGGTAAGCACGACAAGGCTGTTGAGAATTACAAAAAAGCTCTCAAGCTCAATCCGGAAAGCGAGAGTTCCAAGAAGGCGCTCGAGAAGCTGAAGATGAAAAAGAAAGCAAAGAAAAATATCTAACTGGTCTGTGGGGCTGTATCTGTCGGGGAATTCCTTTGATATGACAGGAAAAAAGGAGTTTCAAACATAATAGATACAGCCCTTTTTCTGTTCGGGCATCAGAAGGAATGTGGATCGTGAAAGAACGGAAGACTTGGTCCGCTCCACAAAACAGTACAACATACAGGGTTATAAATAACGTATATGGTCTGGATCATTTTACAGAGGAAGAGGTAGGCCGTTTCTTTTTTACTCCGAACAAGAAGCGTATAACACGCGTACTTTTTACCAGCTCACAACATATTATACATATAACGAATGACGTTGCGCAAATAATGATAAACTCAGCAACGACCCCTCGTCCCATTCGTGTGATATAATGACCCGCCACCGACATAACGGCAAGATGGAAGATGTAAAACGGATAAGAGATCCTGCTGAAATATCTGAGAAACCTGTTTGTAAATGAGAGCGGCCCGCGTACGATGCTAAGGACAGCCATGACCCAGAACCAAGTGTTAAATCCGGCAACCAGCGAATAGAAGATGTAACTCAGGTTATACGCGGGTGTCAAGAACGAAGGTAAACGGTACTGCATGAACAGTTTTGCGGCTGAAAATGCTATCCCGAGGACAAGTGATGCCGCCTTGTGCCTGTCGAAAGCCCGGGTCCATTTCGGATCTTGGGCGATGATGAACCCGAATAAGAATGCTGCCATGTTGTAAGTGAAATATCCCCAATCAGAATAAAGGTTGTTACGGAAAAACGGCCAGATCGGCGACAGGATCGCGAATGTCAAGGATACCGGTATCCCCATTAGAAATATAGCACCCCATCGGTTCGTTAAAAACC